>CAVXOO010000199.1:0-10042 GCA_963762945.1 uncultured Acidobacteriaceae bacterium
GACTTCGCCCCGGCCGCTACATCGTTACCAAGGACGATCTGGTAGTGCTCGCGTCTGAAGCCGGCGTGATCGACGTTCCTGCCGAGGATATTCTCAAGAAGGGCCGCCTGCAGCCCGGCCGCATGTTCCTGGTCGATACGGTCGAGCAGCGCATCGTCTCCGACGGCGAGACCAAGAAGGCGTTGGCGGATCGCAAGCCTTACGGCGAGTGGCTGAAAGAGCAGCAGGTCACAATGGACGATCTGCCCGAACCGGCGCGCGTCATCGCCTCGAATCCAGAAACCTTGCTGCGCCGCCAGCGCGCCTCGGGATACAGCGAAGAGGATCTGCGCATCCTGATGACGCCGATGGCCGTCGATGGCGCGGAGCCGGTGGGCTCGATGGGCACGGATGTGCCCCTGGCCTGTCTCTCCGACCGCCCGCAGCAACTCTTCAACTACTTCAAGCAGCTTTTCGCTCAGGTCACGAATCCGCCCATCGACCCTATTCGCGAAGAATTGGTGATGTCGCTAATCAGCTACATCGGCACCGAGCGCAACATTCTGGATGAAGCGCCCGAGAACTGCCACACCCTCAAGCTGCCGCATCCCATCCTTACCAATCGCGACCTGGAAAAGCTGCGCCGCGTGTCGTCTGGCGACCTGCTGGCTACCACGTTGCCCACACTCTTCCGCGCCGAGGATGGCGAAAAGGGCCTGAAGCGTGCGCTCGACGACTTGAGCGCCCGCGCCTCGCACGCCGTCAACTCCGGCTACACACTGCTGATTCTCTCCGATCGCGGCGTCGATCCCACCTACGCGCCGATCCCCAGTCTTCTGGCCATGGCCGCCGTGCACAACCGGCTGGTTCAGGAAAAGACCCGCACCCAGGTGGCGCTGATTATCGAGAGCGGCGAGCCGCGCGAGGTGATGCACTTTGCGCTGCTGATCGGCTACGGCGCCAGCGCCATCAATCCCTACCTGGCCATCGAAACTGTGCACGACCTGAAGCGCCGCGGCTTGCTGCCGGAAAAATTATCGGCAGAGTACGCCGAGAAGAACTACATCAAGGCCATCAATAAGGGACTGCTCAAGACCTTCTCGAAAATGGGCATCAGCACGTTGCAGAGCTACCGCGGCGCGCAGGTTTTTGAGGCCGTGGGCCTGAACAAATCGCTCATCGAAGCGTATTTCCCGGGCACCGCGTCGCGCATCGAGGGAGTTGGTCTGGACGTGCTCGCGCGGGAAGCGTTGATGAAGCACCAATACGCCTTCCAGCCGCTCACGGAATCGGAAACCGATCTTATCGTCGGAGGTCATTACCAATACCGCGAGGGCGGCGAGTATCACCTGCTCAATCCGCTCACCATCAGCAAGGTGCAGCACGCCGTCCGGCAGAGCAACCCAGCCGCCGGCGCCGCCACGTTCCAGGAATTCACCGACCTCATCGACGATCAGAACCGCAATCTCTGCACGCTGCGGGGACTGCTGAAGCTCAAGTACGCCGAGAACCCTATTCCGATCGAAGAGGTTGAGCCGGCCAAGGAAATTGTGAAGCGCTTCACAACCGGCGCGATGAGCTTTGGATCGATTTCGAAAGAAGCGCACGAGACTCTCGCCATCGCCATGAACCGCCTGGGCGGCATGTCGAACACGGGCGAAGGCGGCGAAGACGAAGCGCGCTTCAAGCGCGACGCGAACGGCGATCTGCGGCGCAGCGCCGTGAAGCAAGTCGCCAGCGGCCGTTTTGGCGTGACGGCAAACTACCTGGTGAACGCCGACGAGTTGCAGATCAAGATGGCGCAGGGCGCAAAGCCCGGCGAGGGCGGCCAGTTGCCCGGTCACAAGGTGGATGAGGTCGTTGCCAAGATTCGCTACTCCATCCCCGGTGTCGGCCTGATCTCGCCTCCGCCGCACCACGATATTTATTCCATTGAGGATCTGGCGCAGCTTATCTACGACCTCAAGAACGTGAATCCGCAGGCACGCATCGCGGTTAAGCTCGTCTCCGAAGTTGGCGTGGGCACGGTTGCTGCAGGCGTTTCCAAAGCGCACGCCGACGTGGTGCTCATCTCCGGCGACAACGGCGGCACCGGCGCGTCGCCGCTTAGCTCCATCAAGCATGCCGGCCTGCCGTGGGAACTTGGCCTGGCCGAGACGCAACAAGTGCTGCTCTTGAACGATCTGCGCTCGCGCATCCGCGTGCAGACCGACGGCAAGCTGCAGACGGGCCGCGACGTAGTGATCGCCGCCCTGCTGGGCGCTGAAGAGTTCGGCTTTGCCACCATGCCGCTGATCGCCATGGGCTGCATCATGATGCGCAAGTGCCACCTGAATACCTGCGCGGTGGGCATCGCCACGCAAGACCCGGTGCTGCGCTCGCGCTTCGCTGGCTCGCCCGAGCACGTCATCAACTACTTTTTCTTCATCGCCGAGCAGATGCGCCAGTACATGGCCAAGCTCGGCTTCAAAACCGTCGACGAGATGGTGGGCCACGTGGAAAAAATCGACGTGCACATCGACGAGACGCACTGGAAGGCCAAGGGCATCGACCTCTCGTCGATACTCCATGTGCCAACGCTGCCCTCGCGTGTGGCGCGCCGCCGAACCACCTGCCAAGACCACGGCCTGGGACCGGCGCTCGACCACGCGCTTATCGAGAAGGCCAAGCCGGCGCTTGAATCGCAAGAAAAGGTCGAGGGTAGCTTCGCCATTCGCAATGTGCACCGCACGGTCGGCGCCATGCTGGGCGGCGAGATCGCGCGCCGTTACGGGTCAACAGGTCTACCAGACGGAACCATCCACTTCAAGTTTCGCGGCTCGGCGGGCCAGAGCTTTGGCGCATTCGTGCCCAACGGCGTCACGCTCGAACTCGAAGGCGACACCAACGATTATCTCGGCAAGGGACTTTCTGGCGGACGAATTATCGCTTATCCGCCTAAGACCTCGAGCTTCCTGCCCGAGGAAAGCATTCTGGTGGGCAACGTGGTTCTTTACGGCGCAACCGCCGGCGAGGTTTTTCTGAACGGCATCGCAGGCGAGCGTTTTGCCGTCCGCAACTCCGGCGCAACCGCCGTTGTGGAAGGCGTAGGCGATCACGGCTGCGAGTACATGACAAGGGGCCTTGTGGTTGTACTCGGCTCGACGGGCCGCAACTTTGCCGCGGGCATGAGCGGCGGAATTGCATACGTCTACGACGATCAAGGCGACTTCTCCACGCGCCGCTGCAACACGGCCAGCGTGGATTTGGAACCAGTGGTCAACTCCGAAGACATTGAAGAAATTCGCGGCCTGCTCGCAAGGCATTCTGACGCCACGGGAAGCCCGCGCGCTGCCTGGGTCCTGGAACATTGGGCCGATGTGCAGCCGAAGTTCATCAAGGTCTTCCCGCACGAGTACAAGCGCGTGCTCGGCATCGCGCGGGCAGAAGCGGTTTACGCACCACCTATCATCTCGTCGCCTCTCGTGGCGGCCGCCACGGAGGTGCACCATGGGTAAAGTTACCGGCTTTCTTGAAATCGATCGCGAACAGCCCACCCGCCGCAAGGCCGATGAGCGCACCAAGGACTGGTTCGAAATCTACGAGCCGTTCCCCGAGGAGAAGCAGCGTCAGCAGGGCGCGCGCTGCATGGATTGCGGCGTGCCTTTCTGCCATACCGGCTGCCCGGTCAACAATCTGATTCCGGATTGGAACGATCTGGTTTACAACAACCGCTGGGAAGCTGCGATCCGCCGCCTGCATTCGACGAACAATTTTCCGGAGTTCACCGGGCGCATCTGCCCCGCTCCGTGCGAGGCCGCCTGCGTGCTGGGCATCAACCAGCCGCCGGTCTCAATCAAGCTCATCGAGCGGTCGATTGTGGAAAGAGGGTGGGACGAGGGCTGGATTCATCCCGAGCCGCCCGAACAGGCAACGGGCAAACGCGTAGCGGTTGTGGGCAGCGGACCCGCGGGTTTGGCCGCCGCGCAGCAACTGCGCCGCGCAGGCCACTCCGTCACGGTTTTTGAAAAGAACGACCGCATCGGCGGCCTGCTGCGCTACGGCATTCCGAATTTCAAGCTGGAGAAACACGTAATCGATCGCCGCATTGAGCAGATGAAAGCTGAGGGCGTGGTCTTCCAGACCAACGCGCACGTCGGCGTCAACGTTTCGGTGGAATCACTCACCGAGGGCTTCGACGCCATTCTGCTTTCGGGCGGCGCGGAGCAGCCCCGCGACCTGACCGTTCCGGGCCGCGAACTGAAAGGCATTCACTTTGCCATGGAATTTCTGCCGCAACAGAATCGCCGCAACGAAGGCGATTCAGAAGAGGCACTGCTCGAATCGATGAAAGCGGCAGGCCCCATCCTCGCCACCGGCAAGCGCGTGGTGATCATCGGCGGCGGCGACACCGGTGCAGACTGCCTCGGCACCAGCCATCGCCAGGGCGCGAAGAGCGTCTACCAGTTTGAGATCATGCCGAAGCCGCCCGGGGAGCGTGCCGCCAGCACGCCGTGGCCGCTTTGGCCGCTGCAATTGCGCACCGAAAGCTCGCACGAAGAGGGCGGCAACCGCGACTGGAGCATTGGCACGCTCAAGTTCACCGGCGACGCCGAGGGAAACGTGAAGCAGCTTCACGCAATCCGCGTCGGCCCTGCGCCGAAGTTCGAACCAATCGCCGGCACGGAATTCACGCTCGATGCCGATCTGGTGCTATTGGCCATGGGCTTTCTGGGTCCGGTGCGCAACGGCATGATCGAGCAGCTTGGCCTCAAGCTCGATGCGCGCGGCAACATCGCCACCACCGATTACATGAGCTCCGTTCGACGGCATCTTCGCCGCCGGAGACATGCGGCGAGGCCAATCGCTCGTGGTCTGGGCGATCGCAGAAGGCCGCAAAGCCGCTGCCGCTGTCGATGAGTACCTGGCTGCGAAAGACGAACCGCTTGCGCGCGTTCGTCACTCGGCAGCCGTCGGCTCGCGCTAGTTTCCCTGGATTTATTCGCCCATCGATCCGGTAGGACGGTCGCCGGCGGCAAGATCGCCAATGGATGGGGAAATGCGAGCACTTCTCACGGAGCGCTGCGGCATACACACGCCCTGTACTCATCGGTCGTCTCGTTCTTCAGCGAGCACACATACGGCTGCCAGATCAGCGACAGCATGCGCATGTCGACACCGGTCATGTAAAAGTGCAGGTAACTCTGGCTCGCCGGTGTCTGCGCCGCTGCATCTCGCTTGAAGACGGCGATCAGGCTCTCCACCATGGCTGCTGTGAATGCGGGCTCATGGTAGGTCTGGCGAAAATCGTACTCCTCGGTCCACTTGGTATCGATTCCCGTCTGGTTCGATGCAGCAATTACGCGATAGTCGGTGAGAATCGCGGCCCTGGGATCGACAGCCGCCACGGTGAACGAAGGATTGTTCCCGTTGATCGGAGTAATCGAGGCCACGATCTTTACCGCGACCGGTTTTTCCGTCGCGTCCGTCTTTGTTGGCGCGAGCAGCCTGACCTCGTCCATGTGGGTATGCGCGAAGATTGCCAGTTGCACGACATCGCCGTAGCCGGCCAGCGTTTCCGGCAGTGCTTCGGAGGCGAGAAACATCTTTGGCTTGCCACCTGCGCAAAGCGCCATCCATTTCTTCGCGGTCGAATAGGAATCGACTCCGGGCGGAATGTGCGCCATCACCCAGACCTTCTCTTTCTTCTCGCGCGCGTCGTCCAGCTGCTGCTTCAGCCAGGTGATTTGCGCAGCCGCCGGCGCCGCATCCGGCTTGCCACCGCAGGTCTGATACTTCTCCGACATAAACAGGTCGTCCAGCACTAATAGCTGCGCGTTTTCCACAGGCGCGGGCATTTTCACGCTGTAATAGCCTCCGGCCGAGAAGTCTTTGAGCGCCTGCGCCCGTTCCTCTCCATGAAGATCGGCGGCAAAAACCTCTGCGCTCTCCTTGAGAAACGCACCGTTGGCGTCGAGTTGATAGTCGCCGCAATCGGAGTCGTTATTTCCCAGCGCCGCATAGACGGGAACGCCGGGAAGCGCGGCGCGCAGCTCCGCCAGAACGTAGACGATCGTCTTCTCCACGAAGGCCCGGTAATCGCCCGGCGCAGCTTTTGGGAACACCGCGGCAAATTTGCAGGAGAAGTTGTGCGCGATCAGGTCGCCGCCCACAATCGCAAACTTCGCATCGCCAGCCTGGGCGTGGATAGCCCGCAAACTCGACCGGTAAAGGGTGAAGGAGGTGTCTGCTCCCCGCGTGGGGCAGGCTTGCTCGACCTTGGCCCACCGCGCCGCGGTATCGCCTGACGCAGGAGCAGCGAGGATTCGATTCCATTGGCCGGCGGGCGCAGCCGCCAGCTTCAGCGCCTTCCCCGGATCGGAGAACGGCTCAAAATGGATGTCGCTGACAAAGAGCACCGGAATCGTCCTGGCACCGTTCTCCGCGGCGACCTCGGCCGAAACGGGCGCGGCCGAAGCCAAAAACGTAAAAAATAGAGCGGAACCTTGCGCCAGCGCGCCGAGTTTTCCCAACTTCGACACTCTTTTCATGGACACTCCCCTGCCCGAAATAGTGGCTTCCCTGCAGGTTTTTGTAGGATAACCCGGACACCCGGTCCGCAGTGTCGCTCTCTAGTAAATCCCTTTTCCCGCTGGAATGTGCTATATGTTTCCACATGACTAAACACGCCATTCTCCCTGCCTCTGTTCTTGCGGCTGCGTGTCTTCTTCCGATCCTTAGCGCCGCGCAAACCATTGCGCGCACTCCACCCATGGGCTGGAATAGTTGGGATTCCTATGGGTTCACGATCGACGAAGAGCAATTCAGGGAGAATGCCACGGTTCTTGGCTCGCTCGACGAGTTCGGCTGGAAATATGCCGTCATCGACGAGGGTTGGTACATGATCAACCCCGAGGGCAAGACGCTGGAGCAAAAGCAGTACCTGTGGAACCGCAATGGCCTGCTGATTCCCGTCCCGGCCCGCTTCCCATCGGCGGGCAACGGCAGCGGATTCCGGCCTCTTGCCGATTGGCTGCACAAGAAGGGGCTCAAATTCGGCATTCACATCGTGCGCGGCATTCCGCGCCAGGTGGTGGCGGCGAATCTGCCCATTGCCGGCACGCATTTCTTCGCTTCCGACGCCGCAGATACCACGTCTCCCTGCCCCTGGGACGACGGCAACTGGGGCATCAAGGACAATGCCGCGGGCCAGGCCTATTACGACTCCATGATGAGGCTTTATGCATATTGGGGCGTGGATTTCCTCAAGGTCGATTGCATCTCCGATCATCCATATCGCGCCACGGAGATTCGGCAGATCGCCGATGCCATCCGCAAGACCGGGCGGCCGATTGTGCTCAGCCTCTCACCCGGTCCTACGGATTTCAGCCACGCTGCCGAGGTCTCGCAATACGCGCAGATGTGGCGCATCTCCAACGATCACTGGGATGGATGGACCTTCCCCGACGCGACCAGCGATGGGTTTCCCTTCGGGTTGAGGGATGCCTTCGATCGCCTGGCTGAATGGTACCCCTATACGAGCCCCGGCAACTGGCCGGATGCCGACATGCTGCCCGAAGGCTGGCTGGGACCCCATCCGGGATGGGGCGAGGTACGGCAGTCGCAATTCACGCAGGACGAACAGCGCACCGAATTCACGCTTTGGGCGATTGCCCGCTCGCCGCTCATCTTTGGCGGCAACCTGACGCGGCTCGACGACTTCACGCGCTCGCTGATGACCAACCAAATGGCTCTTTTCGTGAACCAGAACTCGGACTATAGCCGCCCGGTCGATCTTTCTGCGCTCGGCCCAGGGTTTGAGGGCATTCGCGTCTGGCGAGCCACGATCGGCACGCACGGTGCGCGCGGTTATGCCGAGTACTTTGCCTTCTTCAATGTTGGCTCGAGTCCCGCTGTGGTGCATGCCTCCTGGAAGGATCTCGGCCTCGACGATCGAAAATATATTGCCCAGAGTGCGTGGGACGATTCGACGACCACGGCATCCAGGGAGATCACCTTCACCTTGCCGGCGCACGGCAGCACCTTGTACCAGGTAAGATAGCGAGCCAACACGCGATGCAGCGCAGGACATTCCTTGGGACAGCGGCGGCAGCGATTCTGCTCGAAAGACTGGGATGGGCGAATGCCACCTCCGGCGAGCGCCTGGCCGCGGCCGCGCGCGCCCAGGTGGGAGTCACCACTGGTTACGATCCGGGATGGACTTCGATTCCCTATCCGGGGGGCGACGTGCCTCGCAATACCGGCGTCTGCGCCGATGTCGTGATTCGCGCGGCGCGCGACGGTCTAGGCATGGACCTGCAAAAGTTGGTGCACGAAGACATGATGAAGCACTTCGACGCCTATCCAGCGCGCAAAGCGTGGCGCCAAGCTCGGCCCGACGCCAACATCGACCATCGCCGCGTACTCAATCTGCAAACCTACTTCGAGCGCGCAGGGGCCACGATCTGGGTGGCCAACGGCACCGTGCCAGGCAATGCATTTCCCAAACCGCTTGCGCCGGGCGACATTCTCAGTTGGATTCTGTATTCGGGGCAGACGCACATCGGCATGGTGGTGAGCGTTCCGACCACGGCTCCGGGCGGCGCGACAAATCTCCGCGAAACCAGCCCGCACGTAGTGCATAACATCGGCCGTGGCGCCGAGGAGTCGTTGCTCGCGGCATTCGGGCCGAATCGCGCTATCGGCCACTACCGCTGGCCGGTGGCCTGAACCGCACAGTCCCTTGCCGGTCCGGTCTCAGGCCTTGCCCCGGTATGCGAAACTAGGGTGTTTGCGGAGTGGGCCTTTGCCGGCGCTCTGCTTTGATGGGCAAATTATGCCGCTTCTTCGTTCAGCTTTCATCGCGCTCTCGCGTAACCGCCCTTTACGCCATTTCTGCGAGCATTCCCTGCTGGGAGCCCGCATGAACTCGCGCTTTATCGCGGGCATGACGCCGGACGACGCGTTACGCGTGGCTGAGATGCTCAACCGCCAGGGCATCGCCGTCACGCTCGACTCGCTGGGCGAGAGCGTGACTTCAGAAGCCGAGGCACGCCGAGCTGCCGATGTCTACCACGAGCTGCTCGATTCCATCGCCGCCCGTAAGCTCGACGCCAACATCAGCATCAAGCTGACGCAAATGGGCCTCACGCAAGCGTACCCAGAGCATTCGGCGGAACTGGCAGAGTCCATTGCCGGCGATCTTGCCGAGCATGCGCACGCGGCGGGAAACTTTGTGCGCATCGACATGGAGGACTCGCGCCTGACCCAGATCACGCTCGAAATTGTGCGCCGCATCCATGCGCGGCCCGCAACGCGCGGCGCGGTAGGAGTGGTGATTCAGGCTTATCTCTACCGCTCCCAGGCCGACGTGGAACAGTTGCTCGCCGACGGTATACGCATCCGTCTGTGCAAGGGCGCGTACAAAGAACCGCGCGAGGTGGCATATCCGCGCAAGGCGGACGTCAACCAGAGCTTTCTCAAGCTGAGCCGGATGCTTCTCTCGAGTGCGATTTACCACGGGCTGGCGACGCACGACGAATCGATCGTCGAAGCAACCAAGACCTACGCCGCAGAGCACGGAATCGGCCGCGAGCACTTCGAGTTTCAGATGTTGTATGGAGTGCGCCGCGGTTTGCAGCACAGCCTGGTGCGCGATGGCTACAAAGTGCGCGTGTATGTTCCCTTTGGAACGGAGTGGTATCCCTACTTTATGCGCCGCCTGGCGGAGCGCCCGGCCAACGTGCTCTTCCTGGCCCGCAACTTCTTCCGGGCCTGAGCATTTTATTCACTTTGGCGCGTGCGAAAGCTATCTAGTTTGCGCTAGTTGGATCTTCTAACCTGCTGGACGGCCTGGCCGTCCTCGGTACGAAGTCTGCGGCGCTTGCGCAGGATCTCAAGGTTACCGCAATTCTTGCAGCGCCAGGGAAAGTACCCGAACAGGGGGAGAATCCTCACCTGCAGAAAGCCCTCGCGAAAGACGCGATGGACCTTCCCGCTCCCGCACCTCTGGCAAAAAACCTGTTCCCTGGTCGAATGCTGTTCAGGAACACTCTCCGCGGAGAGTTCCTGAACCATCACGTCT
>CAVXOO010000200.1:0-8421 GCA_963762945.1 uncultured Acidobacteriaceae bacterium
GAATACGGCGACGAGTGCGAAGGTCATTTCTGCGCCCCGTCTCGGCGGCTTGCATCATCGCTATGACCTCGCGGCCTGAATCCCGCAGGCCATTCGCTCCGAACTCTCACAATTCCGACGGGAGGACTGTGGTCGAAATCAATCCGCAGGCCGTCTGGCCTTTCTCTGGCTCTTCCAAATCGTTTTCCAACCTCAGATTTGGCCTCCGCCTCCACCGTTTAACATGTTAGCTTTTCGCTTCAGTGCGAGATTTCGCGTCCGGATGGAATTCTGGCGAGGGACACCTACACAGAAACAGGTAAATTGCTCTGACGAGCATATTAACTCAATGATCAACAGAATAGGTTACTAACATCTATTCTCACCAGCGATGGATCATTTCGCAACTATTTATCTTGACAGGACTCGGAGTTGGCTTACAATCCAACGTGAGAATCAGAGGGCCATCTTTAAGTTTTCTATTTCTCCGATCTGTCCGGCGAGAATGTGATTCCCGGTCACGTCTTTTCCCGCCGCTGAAACAACGGTGAATGTGACCAACTTCTTCTTGCTTAAAATCCGCGAGGAGAGTCTCCAGTTTTCGTCTTCTTGCGAGATTCATTGCGATGGCAGTTGCCGTGGCCATCTCCCCGAGTGCGGTTAGAACTTGGCCGCTTCGGAAGTGACAAAGAGCGCGCATTCGGCTTTCTGGCAATGCGCAGGTTCACCTGCGGTTCATGGAGCAATAATAATGGTGCATATTTCGCAGCGGTGCATTTCACGAAGAGTAATGACCCGCGCGCGTCTGGTTGACGCGTATCCCAACGACGGCTGCCACTCAGACGACAGGATCGTTTTCCACCCCGCTTGAGTGCAGACGCGGAGTAACCAGTGGGCCTTCGATCCAACATGCAAAAAGCAAACAGCTTCGCTCCGGAGGGTTCCCTTGAAAATCTCATTAATTTTTCATCTCTCGTCCTTTTGTCTTGCACTTTCTCTATTCACAATTCCGACCGAGGCCACTCATGCACAGGGAGCAGCTCCTCAAGCCGTGAACGCTACCGGTGCGCTTGCCCAGCTTTCTACAGCATTCTCCGGTCGCCTAGTGGTTCGTAAGGTCGCCCTTTCAGGCACAGCCACTTGGTACGCGGGAAGTCTCGAGGACTTCGGGACAGTCAACTTGACTGCCACCGACGACGGCTCTTCTCAAATGCAACTGACGCTCGACACTACGGGCGCGATCACGGAGACCCAGACAGGGAAAGGGTCGAGTGCACGTTGTCAATGGTCAGGGAAGGATGGAGTCTCCCACCCCGTTGATACCGGCAATTGCTGGAGGCCCGTATTGTGGTTCCTGCCAGCCTTTTCTCTTCAACCTTCGGTCTTGTCGAACGATCAAGCGCTCGCCGACCTTGGCGAGGGAACCGTGGGTTCCGGGGAGGTGGTCTATCACCACTTGCAAGGCCAAATCTTGCCGTCCGGATCGCCGTCATCCAGCAAAGCGATCAACGAGTGGATACAGAGGAGCACCACCGACATTGGCCTTGATCCCACGTCCTCCATGCCAGTGGCGCTCACCTACTCGGTACATCCCAATGACGGTGCTCCGGTTTCGATTCCCATCGAGGTCCGTTACTCGGACTATCACGCCGTGGATGGGGCTCAGATCCCCTTTCATATCGAGCGCTATGTGAATGGCGCTCTTCAGTTGGATATTCTCGTTAGCTCGGCATCGATCAACTAAAAACACTGCGGCCCTGCGAAAGGATGGCTATCATGCGTAAACTTCTGTGCGGAATTGCCCCGTTGTTTGCTCTTCTTTTAACCGCCTCTGCCGTCATGGGACAGGTCGCAACTGGTGTCTACCAGTATGGGACCTTCGACACGCCGGGCATCGACACCATCAATGTGGGCAATTTGAATGTGCATCTTTCCATCCCCGTGTTGAACAAGGCCGGCCGCGGGCTACCCTTTCAGGCTAATCTCACTTATGACAGTTCTATCTACTACCCATCCGGAGTAGGCGGTTACGGAATGTGGACCCCGGTTCAACAGTTTTCCGGATGGAGTAGTAACACAGGGCTCATCTTGGGGACGTTTTCCTACACTGCCCGTGGCGGCGACGATCAATATGAGGAATCCTATTGGAATGGCTTCGAGTACATCAACGTCCCCGTCAATTGCTACTACACCACGTACAGTAACTGGATATTCACGGATGCATCTGGGGTATCTCATCAGTTAGGTGGTAGCACATTTCAGTTTAACGGTCAGGATTGGTCTCCGGATGGCTATACTTGCACCGAGAGCGAAGCGAATAATCCGTACGGCTCCGGCCGCGCGAACGACGGATCTGGATTGGTCCTGAATGTTACCAATTACACGCAGGCAACGGTTACTGCACCCAACGGCACCGCAACTGAAAACTCGAATGGCACAGCTACAACCGAAACCGATAGCAACGGCAACCAGATATCAACCGACGGGCAAGGCAACTTCACAGACACAACCGGGAAAGTCGTATTAAAAGTCACCGGAAATACGACAAGTTCTCAGGTGTATACCTATTACGATACCGGCGGCACTGCACGATCGGTAGCGGTCAATTACGCTCAGTACACGGTTCAGACAAACTTTGGATGCAGCGGTATCGGAGAATATGGCCCAACCAGCCGATATCTGGTCAGTTCGATTTCCTTCCCTGACGGCAGCGAATATAGTTTCACCTATGAGCCAACCCCAGGCTACCCGTCGAATGTCACCGGTCGGCTTGCAAGCATCACCGTGCCACAAGGTAACACGATCAACTACACCTACACCGGCGGCAACAACGGCATTGAATGCACAGATGGAAGCACGGCCGGATTGACGCGCACCATCAATAGCGATTCAGGTTCTTCGGCGTCCACTTGGACCTATAGCCGGACAGTAACGGGATCGGGAACAAGCCAAACAGCAGTCGTTGATGGCTTGGGAAACAATAAGGTCTACACGTTTGCGGAACCAACGGTTCAGCCGACGGGAGAAACTGCCCTCTATTACGAAACGACACGAAGTGCGTATCAGGGCGCTGCAACCGGGACGCCCGTTCTATCCCTGACCACTTGCTACAATGCGGCTGCGCTGCCCTGCACAGCCCAATCCACGTTGCCGATCAGTCAGGTTGATACATATCAGCTGCTAAACGGCCTTAAGATGGACGGCACCGAAGCAACGATTAACTCGTCCGGTATGACAACATCTTCGATCGTTTACGATTTTGGCAGCTCTTCAAACCGTGGTCCAGTTCTCAGCAAGGAAGTCTGGACGTACGGCTACAGCATTCCCAGTCTAGTGACTCAAGACGAAGTATTCGACGGGAGCGGTAACGAGGCGGGGAATACGACATACGCTTACGATACTGGCACGTTGACTGCCAGCTCCGGGGTTCCACAGCATGTTGCCGTCAGCGCGGCGCGTGGCAATCTGACATCGATAACGCAATATGCGAATGCGTTGACGCCGTACACAACGAACTCGACCTACGAAGACACCGGCTCAGTTTTGACCGTTACCGCCCCGACCGGGACAACGACGCTCTCTTATGACCCTACGTTCGTTTATTTGCAGGGCGTGAATTTGCCAACTCCGTCAAGCGGCGTCGTTATAAGCGCGGGAGAGTCTTACGAGACCTCTCATACGGGCCTTCCACTTTCCACCACCGATCCCAACGGCCAGTCTACGAACTTTCCTGCTAGTAAGTACGATTCGATGCTGCGTCCCACCGAGCAGGATAATCCCGACGGCGGGGAGACTTCTTGGGGATACTCGCCGACGTTAGTGGTGCAGGACACTTACCTGTCGTCGGGTGTTTACGATCAGAGCGCAACGCAGTACGACGGTTATGGGCGCCTGAGCCGGTTGTTTACCGGGAATGGGCCAGGCAGAAATTACTATTACCAGCAAGACACCTGCTACGATGCCAACGGAAACGTGAGCTTTGTCTCCTATCGCTATCAGGGGTCCGGCAGCGGATCGAGCAAAGTCTGTTCTGGTGCGGGCACAACCTATATGCACGATGTTCTCGGACGTCTCACATCCGTCACTCAGTCCGACAGCGAGACGCGTACCACCACCTACTCCGGGCGGGCGACACAAAAGGTTGACGAGAATAGCGTCACGCGCATATCTCAAGTGGATGGATTGGGCCGGACGACCGTTGTCTGCGAGATATCGTCAAACGGGAGCATGCCAGGTTCCGGATCTCCCACAAGCTGTGGAGCCGACATTGCTGGAACAGGTTTTATCACAAACTATAGCTACGCTCTGGCGAGCGGAACAACGACCGTCAGTCAGGGAGGCCAGACGCGCACATTCCAGAACGATTGGCTGGGCCGGCCCGTTTCTACGACCGAGCCAGAATCGGGAACCACGACGTATAGCTACGCCTACAATTTAACCGGTCTCCAGACTACAAGAACACGGCCGCAGGCCAACCAGTCGAATCCGAGCACCACGACAACAACCACGACACAGTACGACAGCCTGGGCCGCGTGCTCAGCATCGGCTACAACGATGGCGTAACGCAGAACAAGTATTTTGCTTACGATGCGAATGCCGGGTGGGGAGCTAATTACCCGCAGAATTACCTCAAAGGCAGACTCTCCAATACTTATACCAGTAGTGGCTATGAAGCTACGATGTATAGCTACGATACGATGGGGCGCACGACTTTGCTGGGAGAATGCACACCAGCGTTCTGCGGCGGCTCCACCCCTTCCTTCGTCCTCAACTATAGCTACGATTGGGCGGGCAATCTGCTCACTGCTACGGACGGCGCTGGAGTGACAACCACGTACACGTACTCACCGGCCAGCGAAGTGCAGTCGATTACCAGTTCTCTCAGCAATTCGACCAACCCGCCTGCAATTCTCTCGAACGTCACCAACGGACCCAACGGCCCGGTGAGCTGGACGCTGGGCAACGGGCTGACGGGCGGTTACAGCTACGACTCCCTCGGCCGGTTGAATGCTGGCACCGTCTCTTCCGGCGGCACGCAGGTCTATTCGTTCACGGCAGGCTGGAAGGGAAGCCAGTTGCTGAGTTCGTCGGACGCGGCTCTTGGCCAGACGGCGAGCTACGGCTACGACGAGTTCAACCGTCTGAAATCGCGAACCGTTACCAGCGGGACGCCGGTGACGAATCTCTCCTGGGTCTACGACCGCTGGGGCAACCGCTGGCAGCAGAACGTAACCGCCGGCAGCGGGCCGCAGCCGCAGTATAGCTTCAACACGGCAAATAACCAGATCTCCGGCTATACCTACGACGCGGCGGGAAACCAGACCTACGACGGTTCCCACCACTACACGTACGATGCGGAAGGGAATATCACCAAGGTTGACAGCGGCTCGACGGCCATCTACATTTACGACGCGCTGAACCACCGCGTAGAGACGACGGTCGGCTCCGCGGTAACGGATTTCGCCTACAGCGCCAGCGGCCAGCGGGTTTCGGAGTGGAACGCATCGACGCACACCCAGCTCAAGGGGCACTACTACTGGGGCGCGAAGCCGGTGGCCTACTACACCACGGCCTCGGGCGGCGGCGCTGCGGTGCACTTCGAGCATCAGGACTGGCTGGGGACGGAGCGCGCGCGGACGGCCTATAATGGCAGCGTGGAAGGCTCCTACGCATCCCTGCCCTACGGCGACGGCCAAACGACCTCAGGAACCGACACAGACGCCAACCACGTCGCCATGCTCGATTTCGACTCCGAGAGCGATACCGACCACGCCCAGTACCGGCAGTACTCCCCCACCGAGGGCCGGTGGCTGAGGCCCGATCCGTGGGCCGGCAGTTACGATTCAAGTAATCCCCAGACCATGAACCGCTATGTTTATGCCATGAATAACCCCTTGAGCGAAACCGATCCCAGCGGACAGGGCCCGTGTGATGAATTTGGGTTCTGCTTCGGCGGGCCAGGCGGCAGTGGAGGAAGCGCAAGCGGTGGTGGTCCAATCGGCGTTACCTACTGTGTCACGTGGGCATATGGCTCGACGAATGGGTTTCTCGTGGGAACTGACCCTGGTCCCGCAGCCCCACAATATACAACCGCCTGCACCAATTTCGTCGGTTCGGGCGGCAACCCCGGCGGCGGCAACCCCGGCGGCGGCAACCCCGGCGGCGGCAACCCCGGCGGCGCCCCAAATAACGCGCCACAAGCATTCCCCCCGAACAAATGTACGGGGGAGGCAGCCGAAGCGATTAAACCTCTGCCTAAGCCAAGCCTAAGCTTTTACGATGCAATGGACGCCGCTTATGGAGCTGCTTATGTGGGCCTGACAACCGGAAGTTGGCCGGGCGCGGCCTGGGGTGCGGTCACCGGCTTCTTCTCTGTAAGTGTGGGACGCCAAAATGCAATCGACTACACATACACCGCCACGCTTAACACGTGTGAGCAACGATCAGGGGCGCCGGTTCTGACTCACGGCCATTGATGAGCGCGTCCAGCGGCAACAGAAAGGGATGAATGGACCATGAGATGCCCTGACGAGCGTGGAGCAAAGTTGACAGATCGCCGAACGGTGATGAGTATCGGATCAGCTGTACTTAAGCTCTGTGTGGTATTCAGCATGGCCATCCTCGCTGATGTTGTCCTCGGCGCCCATACAAGATACGGATACAGCATCGGTCTCGTGCTAGGAGCCATATTGCAGCACTTCATCCCCCCGAGAGAGAAGCCAAGAATCTTTATTCTGATTCTTCTTCTCACATTTGGTTACGCTATCGTGCGGGCAGTGTTGCGATAGCATTCGGCTTGATTCGGAATCATAGAGAATGCGAAATCACGAGAGAACAAACATCGCCCCAAATAACGCGCCACCGATAGGAACGCCAAAGACCTCTGCACAGTGTTCCATCTATCAGGATGGTTCGGCCACTGGAGCTGCGCTCAGCAGGATATGCCAAGCGTTTCCCAACGGCCCCAAGTCAAATCAAATTCGCGGATGTTTTCAGAGTTTGTATAACCCTGGGCGGGTGGCGCACCATAAGTTTTTGAAATCTTGACCTTCTTACTACCGAGGGTGCCCCATCCTTCCGCGCATTTTGCGGAAGGATGGGCTACCGCGAATCTCGATGATCGGACCGGGAGTAGAATGCTTCCGTCATGGCCAAGCTTGTTCGTTATCAGCAATGCGGCGGTTTCCACTTTGTGACGTTCAGTCGTTATCGGGGCGCTGATTTATTGGAAACTCAGGGCAGGTGGCCCGGTCAAAAACTGCAATGAGCCGCAGAGACGATCGGAATCTGTGCCCCGTTCATCGCGTTCTTTGCGATGAGCGGGCGGGATGAAGCCAGGATGAGTTCATGCCCTGCGGCTTGAAACGATTTCGCAACGCTGGCACTCTGGGGCTCCTCTGGATCGAATGGAGCGAACGAGAGACGAGGCTTGAAGGAGTGCGCTCCACTTCCCATTTCGCAACTCGCCTGCGGCCGGTGGACTGGGCCGCATTGGCGCTTCTGGCCTTCGAGGTTCCGTCGCTTTGGTTCTCGCAGTATCGGGCCAACAGCGTCGGCGCTTCCGAAGCTGTGGCTCTGTCGGTTGTGGTGTATTTCGCGTTGCGGCTGCTGGTGCGCGCACCGCTTCGGGCAGCATGGCTTGCTGCGCTCGTAGGCCTTGGCGGCGCTTGGCTGGCTGTTTCCGGCATCCATCAGTTTGTGGCGGGCGCGCAGCAGCTTTCCGCAGTAGGCCTGACGGACCTGCTGGCATTCCGCGCGCACCTCATCCATCCGATTTCTGCATGGGTTCCCGGCGAATGCTTCACCGCACTGCTGCTCACGCTGCCATTTGCTTGCGCGGCCGCGGTCTACGCCTGGCGCAAAGGAAGGTCCGGGCAGGCCCTTCTCGCGCTTTTGCCTGCGGCGGTGATTGCTGCGGCGCTGCTTCTCTCACTATCGCGCGCCGTATTCTGGAGCACCATCATTTTCTTTGTCCTGGTTTGCGGTTTGATGGCTGCGTACAGAGTGGTCGCACGTCGTACCGCATTTTTCCTGCTTGCGGGATCTTTAGGTGCGCTGCTCGTGATCATGGCCTGCGAAGCTCCGCTGTATCCAGGCATCTTTCGCGCCTATGCAGGCAGCCACGTCTCCCAGGTGCGCTCGACGGAAGGACGCATCGGCATCTGGGCCCGGTTAGTCCCCGTTGTTCTTGTGTTTTCGCCAAGATAGTTGAAGCCCTGGGTGTTGGTGCAGGTTCCGGCCGCCCGCTGCGCCGGATTCGAGCAGTCGTACTTGCCTATATCAAACCGGTAGACCGCGTTCGGGTTGCCCATATTGCCCGGGTTGCTGATAAACGACATGCGGACGCCGGCATCATTCGTCACGCTGGCGCCAAACACCCGCGTGTTGTGGATGGAGAAGACATTGGAAAGATCGCCGGATGTGACTTGGCCCGGACCCGG
>CAVXOO010000201.1:0-6129 GCA_963762945.1 uncultured Acidobacteriaceae bacterium
TGGAGATTGCCGAGGCGGCGGCCGCGCGCAGCTTGCGCAGCCAGATGGCCTATGGCGCGCGCGCCATCATGGTCTGCGAGCCCGCGGCCAACACTTCGTTTCTTTCGCCGCGCCAACTGAGAGCGGGATCGAGGATCTTCGAGCGGCTCGTGATGGAGCCGAATCTGCGCCTCAAATCTTTGCTCGAAGAAAGCGGCTGCGATCTGATTTTTCACGACTGCGGCGAACTGATCGACTCCATGGTCGAAGCCTTCGCGCATCGCCTGCATCCCGTCGTGCTAAGCCTGGGCTGCTCGCGCAAGCTGTGGGAAAACGCGCGGCTGACGCCGGCCGACGTGGTTCTCTACGGCAACCTGCCGACCAAGTCGTTCTACTCCGACGGCGCCATGCCGGTTGAGGAAGTTGTGCGGCGAACCGAAGAGCTGCTCGAGAAGATGAAGGCCTGCGGGCATCCGTATATTCTCGGGTCGGAGTGCGACGTCGTCTTTGTGCCTGAAGCGCGGGAAGCGATTTTGAAGAAGGTGGATGCGATGATGGCCGTCACAGCCCCGGGCGACCCTTTGCCGAAAGCTGATTGCTGAAGGTGCTTTATGCGCGTCAAACTCATTCACTGCCAGGTGTTCACGCGCGAAATCGCGGACGTGCTCGCGCGCTCGGCGCATGCGGTCGATGTGGAGCCGATTGCGATGGGCATGCACGCGCTGGGCGCGGGGATGCGGCCGCACCTGCAAGAGCGAATCGACGCGGCCGATGCGCTGGGCTACGACGCCATTCTGCTGGGCTACGCCTTGTGCGGGCGCGGCACCGAGGGGCTGCGCGCCGGGCGCACACGGCTGGTGCTTCCCTGCGCTCACGACTGCATCGGCGTGCTGATGGGCAGCCGCCACGGATACGCGGATTACTTTGAGAAGCATCCAGGCGTCTACTACCGCTCGCCCGGATGGGTTGAATTCCAAACTCCCGATCTGAAGCTGCAGCCGGCATTCGCTTCCGAAAAGCATCCCATGGGCGAGCAGAATACGCGCGAGGAATTCATTGCGAAGTACGGCGAAGACAACGGACGGTTCCTCTACGAACAGTTTTCCTCGTACCGCCGGCACTACTCCGGGCTTACTTACATTGCGACTGGCGTTGCCTCCGACGCGGCCTGCCGCACGCGGGCGCGGGCCGAAGCAGAGAAGCAGGGGTGGGCTTTCGAAGAGATTGCGGGTTCGCTCACTTTGCTTGAGCGGCTCGTGAACGGACCGTGGGACGCGGACGATTTTCTTGTGGTTCCGCCGGGGGCCGAGATCCGCGCCACGCTGGATGACGATATCGTGGAAGCTAGATGACCGCCAACGCATCACCCTCGCCGCCCGCATCGCGCGATCTTGTGCGCATCCGGCTGGAGCCACTTTCGATCGAGTTCGAAATCCGGCGCGGCGAATCGCTGGTTGCCGGGATGGCCGCGCGGGGCGTCGAATTTCCCTGCGGCGGAATTGGCATTTGCGGCGGCTGCCAGGTGCGCGTGCTTTCGGGCGCACTTCGCGTCACTGAGGGGGACGCGGCGGCGCTGACTCCCGCGCAACTCGCGGACGGCTGGCGTCTTGCCTGCCAGGCGAGCGCCCAGGAGCCGTTGGTTCTCGATTGCGGCCAGTGGCACATGGAGATTCTGAGCGACGCAACGGTCTCGTTACCAGAGGGCGAGTCGAAAGCCAGAAGAAAGATTGTCATCGATTTGGGCACCACGACGATAGCAGCACAACTGATCGATGCGGCGACGGGCGATGTGCTGGGCGTCGAAACCGCGCTCAATCCGCAGGCCGCATTCGGCTCCGACGTGATGAGCCGGATTCGCGCGGCGCTTGAAGGGCAGGACCTGACTACGCCGATCCGCGCCGCGCTCGGGGAGATTGTCGCGCGGCTAGCCGGCAGTAATGCGGCGGAGGTTGGCGAAGTTCTTCTCGTCGGCAACACTGTGATGCATCACCTTTTCTGCGGCCTCGATGTGCAACCGCTCTCGCGCGTGCCGTTCGATTCACCGCATCTGGGCGAACAGTGCTTCGCGCCGAGTGAACTGGGATGGGAGCTTCCGGAGGATTGCGCAATTCGTTTCGCGCGTTGCATGGGAGGGTTTGTCGGTTCCGATATTCTCGCGGGCATCGCAGCCACAGGCATGGCGCGCAGCTACGCGCTCACCGCGCTGGTCGATCTGGGTACCAACGGCGAGATTGCGATTGGCAATCGCAACGGCATTGTCTGCGCGTCAACAGCGGCGGGTCCGGCGTTTGAGGCGGGATCGATTCAGATGGGCATGCGCGCGGTGACGGGCGCCATCAGCTACGTTGCGCTCGCTGACGCCGTGTTGCGCGCGACGGTGATTGGCGGCGTGACGCCGCGCGGCATCTGCGGCAGTGGGCTGGTGGATGCGGTGGCCGTGGGGTTGCGCTCGGGAGCGATTCTGGCGAATGGCCGCGTGGCCGATGGGTCCAAACTATTTCCGGTCGCTGCTCCGGTGGTGCTTTATCAATCGGACATTCGCGAGCTGCAACTGGCGAAGGGCGCTATTGCCGCCGGATTCCGGCTGCTGCTGAAGCGGCTGGGCGCTGCGATCGGCGATCTCCACGCCATCCATCTCGCCGGGGCGTTTGGCAACTACGTGCAGATCGAGAGCGCACTCGGCATCGGGCTGCTGGAAGCGCAGCACGCGCTCATTCATGCTGCCGGAAACACGGCGCTGCGCGGCGCAAAGATGCTGCTGGTTGGCGGAGAGCCGGCGTTGCCGCCCATCGAGCACGTGAGCCTGGCCGCCGACGCGGGATTTCAGGATGAGTTTGCGGCGTGCATGGCGTTTCCGGAGCAGCGCGATTTGTAAGTTGGCCGCGTGCGCACAGCAAGGTTCGCCTGCTATCGTTTTCCTTTGCTGCTCTAGAGATTTGCGGCGCAGGTTCTTTCGCCCCTGCGGGGCTGGCGATTGAGGGCTGGCATCTGTCCCCAGGGTTGCGCCTGGGGCTGGCGTCTTTCGCTCCCTTTGGGATCTGATCGAATACGCCGGAATTATTCAGTTCCGTGGACGAATGAGTTCATGGGCGCTCAGGAGAAAGTTAGTTTTATGGCTCAAGCGTCTATTAAATTTGGCACTGACGGATGGCGCGGCGTGATTGCCGACGACTTTACTTTTGCGAACGTGCGCATTGCCGCCGAAGCTGTCGCTGCCTACATTCATGCGCAGGAAGATGCGAAAAAAGGCGCGTGCATCGCTTATGACACGCGCTTCGGGTCGAAAGCATTTGCGCGTGCGTGCGCGGAAGTTGTGGCGGCTACGGGGATTCGCGTGGAGCTTGCTCCCACCGTGACGCCTACTCCCGCGTTGAGTTTTGCGGTGCACGAACGGGCCGCGGCTGGCGGCATCATGATTACTTCGTCGCATAATCCCGCGCAGTGGAACGGCGTGAAGTACAAGGGGTGGTACGGAGGGTCGGGCAAGCCGAGCATGATCGCGGCGATCGAGTCGTATCTGGGGAAGCCGGTTGCGCGGGCGGCGCAGCCAGCGGAGATTGTTGAAGTCGATTTTCTGCCGCCCTATCTCAAGGCCATCGAGAATTTTGCCGATCTCAAACTGATTGCGAAGTCGGGGATGAAGTTCTGCATCGACTCGATGTATGGGGCGGGCGGGACGATTTTGCCGGAGATTTTTGATCGCATCGGCGTCGAGAATGTTGCCATTCGCACCAATCCCGATCCGCTGTTTCCGGGAATCAATCCTGAGCCGATCGAGCCGCATATTCGGGCGCTGGGCGAGGCGACGGTGGCCAACCACTGCCAGGCTGGGCTTTGCACGGACGGAGATGCGGACCGCATCGGTGCTACGGATGAGAATGGGAACTTTGTGGACCCGCACAAGATTTATTCCGTGCTGCTGAGTTGGGTGCTGAAGTACAAAGGCTGGCCGGGGGCGGTGACGCGCGCGTTCAATACGACCAAGATGCTCGACAGGATTTGCAAGAAATATGGGCGCGAGTTGATCGAGCACGGCATTGGGTTCAAGTTTGTGTGCGATTACATGCTGGAGCGGGAGATTGTGATGGGCGGCGAGGAGTCGGGCGGGATCGGATTCCAGCGGCACCTGCCGGAGCGGGACGGGCTGCTGAATTGTTTGCTGCTTGCGAACGTGATGGCGCAGGAGGGCAAGACGCTTGGCCAACTCGTTGCCGACTTGCAGGCCGAGTACGGCGAGCATCAGTACGGACGGATCGATTTGCATATTTCCGACGAGATCAAGAATGCGGCCATCGCGCGGGCTCGCGCTTTGCCCGCTGGAGACTCAGTGTTTGCGGGCATGCCGATTTTGCGGACGGAGACGCTCGATGGCGTGAAGTTTTATCTGGATAATCCGGAAGCTCGGCAGAAAGAAAATGCCGCCGAAACGTGGCTGTTGCTGCGGGCGAGCGGGACGGAGCCGCTGATGCGGATCTATACGGAGTCGTGTTCGAAGGAGTCGGTGGCGAAGCTGCTGGAATCGGCGCGTGGGTTTGCGCTCGGTGGATAAGTGGTAGCGCCGGTCTCCACTTTGCGCTGTGACAAAGACAACCGCAGGTCTTTCGACTCCGGTCGCCTTGGCGACCTCCGCTCAAGATGACAACATCTTCAGGCTGGCAATCAGGCCATCACTGCTATCTTTGCGCGCTTGCCTAAGCGGACTGTAAGGCGCGCGGGCAATGCCGCCACGGGAAGCAGCGGGCTCTCTACCACTTCGCCTTCTACGCGAACGGCCTTTTCGGCGATTTTGCGGTTGGCCTCGGCGTTGCTTGCGGCGAGGCCCATGGCTACGAGGAGCTTGGGCAGGCGGATCTGTTGCGCGCCTTCCGGGCCGGCTACCTCGGCGAAAACGATGGCGACTTCTTCCAGGTCTTCGGCTGTCTCTTTTTGCTGGAACATCTTTGCCCAGTTTTCGTCGGCACTGCGTGCGGCGGCTTCGTCGTGGAAGCCTGCGACGATCAGACGCGCTAACTGCTTCTTTGCTTCCATGGGGTGGAGTTTGCCGGCGGCTACTTCGGCGCGCTTGGCTTCGATTTCGGTCTGGCGGAGGTCGGTTAGGAAGACCCAGTACTTCCACATGAGGTCGTCGGAGATGGACATGAGCTTGCCGTACATCTCGCTGGGGGGCTCGTTGATGCCGATGGAATTGCCGAGGGACTTCGACATTTTTTGCACGCCGTCGAGGCCTTCGAGGATGGGCGTCATGAGGACGATTTGCGGCTTTTGGCCGTATTGGCGCTGGAGTTCGCGGCCACAGAGGAGATTGAATTTCTGGTCGGTGCCGCCGAGCTCGACGTCGCACTCAAGGGCAACCGAGTCGTAGCCCTGCATGACGGGGTAGAGGAATTCGTGGAGGCTGATGGGCTGCTCGGATTGGAAGCGCTTGGTGAAATCGTCGCGCTCGAGCATCTGCGAGACGGTAAAGCGCGCGGCGAGGCGGACGATGTCTTCATAGCCAAGCTTGCCGAGCCACTCTGAGTTGTAGCGGATTTCGGTGGTCGAGCGGTCGAGGATTTTGAAGGCCTGATCGGTATAGGTTTTGGCGTTCTCGTCGATTTGATCTTTGCTGAGCGGCTTGCGAGTGACGTTGCGGCCGGTGGGATCGCCGATGAGGGAGGTGTAGTCTCCGACGAGGAAGATGACCGTGTGGCCCAGGACCTGAAAGTGGCGCAGCTTGCGCATGAGGACGGTGTGGCCGAGATGCAGGTCGGGCGAGGTGGGGTCGAAGCCGACTTTGATGCGCATGGGGCGGCCGGTTTTGCGGCTCTCTTCGAGGCGCTCGCGCAGATCGCTCGAACGAATGATCTCGGCGGCGCCTTTTTGGAGCAGGTCCATTTGTTCGTCTACAGGTTTGAAGGTGGTCATCTTGAGATTCAGTATAAATTCCGATGGGTTTGAGGCTGTCGAGAGGCGACGCGTTCGCGGGTTGGCCGGTTCGCGGGTTCACGTGCGCGGCGGCGCACGTTCGCGAGCTGGCCTTGAGATGTCCTGCTATCCCACATCTCGAAAGCGAGATGTGGGGCACCCGGCGTGTTGCGCGGATGCAGGAAGGAGAACTCATGTGGGATTCCAGTGGTGGGTTCGGCATCGCAAGAGGCAACCGCGGATCCC
>CAVXOO010000202.1:0-13993 GCA_963762945.1 uncultured Acidobacteriaceae bacterium
GCCCTTGTCGCTCGTAAATCGTACGACCGGAGCCCAGATTGTATAATAGATTTCTTCAACTGAAAGGGACCACAACACGGTCAAGCCGAACCCAATGACTATCGGAACTCCGTAGGGAGCGCCGGTAGGAGGCATTGGGGGATGTATATACAGACTGGTGTAATAAAGGATATACGGCAACCAGACTTTCAATGTTCCCGGCAAGTGCAGCGCGAACGCGACTGCCAAATACACGAGAATGCCGATGAAATACGGCGGAAAGATGCGCAACGCGCGTCGCGAATAAAAAATCGAGAAGTAATGTTCGTCGTTCCGCAGCCCCAACAAGATACTTGTGATCAAGAACCCCGAGAGCACAAAGAATAGGTTGACGCCCAGCCACCCGAACGAGGAGCCCATGATCGGAAGCCACCCAAAAAAATGCATATCCATCACCCAAAGAACCGCGACTCCCCTGAGCCCGTCGAGCTCTCTGATCCGCATATCGCTGTTATCCTCCAAACATTGCTCTGGTGTGCAGGAAACGCTTATTGGTCGCGTGCATATTCCATTGTTTGCGAAGATTCTCGACGTGCGCGCGACGCGAACCGGCCTTAACCTGACCAATGGCGACCCCACATCCCTTAAAGCCAGATTTCTCAAGAATGGATATGGCGGCGCAATCTTTGCATGCACGCTCGCAACGATCGCTCTTTCCTGGGGGCGCGCGCCAGAGCGTGCAATAACACTCGGTAATCGTCTGCCGCTTTTAGGCGCCCCAAAGCAAACCACAGGAAGCTATTCTTGATTCGAGTTTCCTCCCCCGCCTCCGATCGCACCTACACATCCGGTTGTCGGCGAACCACATCAATACCGTTCCCCCACACCGACAGGTGGCCTGCCTTCGCCATCCCGGCCACCGCAGCGCGGCCCGAGCCCGAAAGCGCCACCATGCTCACGCGCCAGCAAGCTGGTCGGTTACGGAGAGGTTGCAATGGCCATCAGCCCATATGTGATTGTCGAGGCTGAACCTTCGGATGTTGAGCCCTCGGAGTTTGCGGGGTCCGCAACGCAAGTGCATGCAAATTGATGATCGGAAACCCGTCGTCAAGGGCGAGGACAATATCAGAAAGGAAAAGGGGGCTTAAGGGCTCTTGCTACAGCGGCGGTGTTCACCAGTTCGACGCGGGATAACGCCGATGGCTGGACTGACAGTAATGGAGACCTCTGACTCTTTGGCGGCTTAGATCATGAAGAAGGCTCGACCAACCAAATTCGAAGCTACGTTTGGGTAAGAGATTCGTGATTCACAGTTGACGGTCAACTAAAGATGCATTTGCGACTTCGATTTCTGCGGTGATTTGCCAGCGCGGCGTCCAACGTTGCCTCGCCGTCTCAATTGAGGTCGACAGCTTTAAGAACGCTCGGATCCCCGCTTTGCACGCTTGGTCAATCGTAGTCGGTCCGACAGCTCCGTTGGAATGTAGAGATGATCTCCAGTGCATCTTCTCGAATCAAACAATTCATCTAGGCTGTGGTGCTTGAATTCGCGGGCTAAAAACCAAGCATTCACGGCCAGTTGGTTCTCATTCTTCACCTCGATCAATACCACCGGACGCGATTGCTCGATGGTTGCGGCTGCCCCTTTTAGAACCTCTATCTCATGCCCTTCCACGTCGATTTTGAGGAAATCAACGCCGGTGATCCCGAAATCGTCCAAAGGCTTCAACTGCACATCCTTTTCGATGAACTGGGTCGCGCCGGGAAGGTTATCCCGATACAAGCTTCCCCAACCGGCCAAAGTCAAGCCTTTTTGCACTGGGATATAGAACCTGGCGGCGCATGGAGCAGAGGAGAGACCGCACGTAAAAAGTGTAACTTTCCTGGAGTTGTATTGAGTGATCGAATTCGTAACTTCCTCATTGGCCTCGAATGCGTAAACACGCTGAAACCGCTTGGAGAAAGCATAGGTAAACAGACCCTCATTCGCGCCAACATCGATCGCAGTTTCTCTGGCAACAAGGAATTCATCGAGATGAGAAAGTTCGGGTCCGCAAAGTCCGCTAAATCGAAGCAGCCAATAGGAGAAGGGCAGCTTCTGCCTGGCAGGCACAAGGGGACCGAGGATGCGCCTTACGGCGTTGAATGCGAGAGTTCTAGGCGATCTCATGGCAGGCGAGCCCTTTGATTGCCCCTATCCAGGATTTCCCTTTGCATTTCGGCTATGATCCAATATACCCCATTTGTCTTCGCTCGCGATCCCTTCTGCATCCGTTTTCATCCCAAATCTGCAAGCGTCGCCGGCGAAATGTTGACGTTTCTGTGCGAGTTTACTGCGCCGATCATCTTTTCTATTGTTTGACAGCCACGAGACTGGCGTGAATGGACCGGCAACCGACACAGCATGCGGGGAAAAACCTCTTCGCCAAAAATGGATGGAATCTCCAGAAAGACACAGCAATCAGGATCAGCATGCTTGCCCAGATTGACAAAAGGAGATAGCTAAGATCGTCAGTGACTCTCCGACGAACGTAGCTCGATAATCCGCGTATTGCCATACGAGCGACTGCCTTCGACAGGCGTCGTGAACTATGCCTCGTTGCCTTCCGGCCATGCAAATGAATGTAAAGAAGTACCGAAAGCGAGTTGTGCTTGAGTCGTCTCCAGCCTGCGCGCCTCTCAACGTCATGAAACACTCGGGCTTCGGGGAGAAAGCGTATCGGCGATCTCTTTTCGACGCGGAACTTCAGATCAGCGTCTTCCATGGCCGGGAACGGAAAGCGCTCGTCGAATCCGCCAATAGACCGATAGAGATCGCGGCGGACGGCAATATTGCACGACCACAAATAGCCGCCTGACTCATTCACGGGGGCCATATCGGCAAAGCTGGTCCATCTCCCCTCAGCGGAGATCCTACCTTCAAAGACACTGCAATCTGGATGTTGGGCGGCCGCGCGTCTGTACTCCTCAATCAGATTCGGTTCAGGGCGGCAGTCGTCATCGAGAAAAATCAGCAGATCTCCAGTGGAGTGCTCCACCCCTGAGTTGCGGTTTGCCGCCGGACCGCGGCGTGGGCCCTGCACCAGTATGACTTGTTCGAACTCAGGATCAAGCCTCGCGCGCGTCTGCGATGCATCTCCGTCGTCACTGACGACAACCACGCACTCGGAATTTTGTTGGACATACGGGAGAATCTTCCTCAGACAACACTTGAGTTGCTCCGAGCGGCCGCACGTAGGGATGATAACGGCTACGCTGGGCAGTGAATTCTGTAGTTTTGTTTGACTCATAAGTCAACTCTGACTTGCCTAGACTGTTTAACATCTGTTTCGATGTTGGCTAACATCATAGCTGCGCCTGCGCTGTCACAACCTAGTCGGTTACACATACGCCGTTCTCGGAGCGACAACCTCCGCAACTTCGCGCAGTATTCTGTGCTGAGCTGCTTCATCGAACGCCGGATGGCATTGCGCCTGCGTCATCAGGAGCAGTCATAATGTTAAAGGCGAGCAATGCCGCGGCGAGGCACACAGAGCCGTTCGCTATTCGAGGGAAGAGTCAGTCCCGGCAATTCTTCGTCCCCCCTTGGCTAGCCCGTAGAGCCCTACCAGCGCATTGATGGTCAGAGAGGGCACGCCAGCGACAATGCCCAACCAGAGGACGGCTTTTACCGTGCTCAGATCCACTTTCCAGATAAAGATTGCTTCTACAGCAAGAGTGACGATGATCTGAGAAAGTACAAACGAGTAATACACAAAGCGGCGCGACCCATTCATTGCGGCCATTACGCCGCTTATGAGCCCGATGGCTCCTGTAAGGATCACCAGCACGACCTCGGTCCGCAAGCCCGCATACTTTGGGCCGAGCACCCAGAGAAAGAGTCCCGGGAAAGCCAGGGCGAGTGCAGTGGCGCCTCCGCCGCACGCGACCGCGATAGCAACTATCAGAAAATAGTTGATTTTGAGGCGCGCCTTCCCCAGTCGCGCGAAATAGGGCTCCACAAGAATTCCATTCATCTGCAACGGAAGAGCGAAGATCTGTCCGAGTCGACTGAGTGCTCCAACGGAGGCGACCGCTGCAGTTCGCCCGAAAATGGTGATCAAAAGAACCGCGATTTGTCCCTGGAGGGCGTAAAAAATAACGCCAGGAACGGCGGGAAATGTGAGGTGCATAATCGCAGTGCGTTTTTCCTTTGATGGCCTGCCAGCCACTCCAAGCAGTTTTCGGGCTGAGAAAAAGTAGTCGCCTGCAATCCAGATCACTCCCGCTACGTTGATTAGAATGGCCGCGAAAGCAGTTAGCCAGTGAAAGACGACAAATATGCCAAGCAGCGCCAGCGTCCCATAGCTAGAAATAATTTGCGCCCGATACCAATGCTTGCGATCGCGCAGCAGAATCAGGACTGCCCCGTATGCCGCGCCGACCCGGGCAAACCACGTCGAAATCAGGACAATCACAACCATTGCCAGAACGACCTGCCAGCTCCAATGGCGGTTGCGGACCAGCAACGGATACGCGACGATTGCTATTGGTACTGCACAAGCAAAGAGAATATGCGCGAGCTGCCGTAACGATGCAAGATAGTCGGCAATTAGATGGTGGTCATCTATCTTGTCACCAACGAGCGGAGTTAGACTGCCTGAGATACCAATATCCATTAAGACAATCAGTGACCCCTGAATGGCGAATATAACGACAAACTTTGCATACTCGCCAATAGGCAAAAGGCGTATACAAAGCAGACCGTACAGAAGATTGCCCGCCATCGCGAGTCCTTGAGAGATCAGGAACTCAGCAACGCGATGCAGTTTGGGTAAGAAAAACGCTCTCGCGGATTTTATGTGATCCGTGGCTGGAATAAATGTATCTCCTTCACGTGCAGCACCCCGATGCGGCTTAGGCGATTCCAGGCCACACGAGCCGCGCACAATGCTTCACCGTAGATGGAATATCGCACTTGGCGAGACCTAAAAATCACAGAGTACTTCTCAAGGCCTCGATATATTCGACGGATCTAGCGCGCGATGGATATATATGCCTGATCCTCGAGAATCGGACCGTGGACGTAGACAAGACATTCAGTCGTGCGGCGGTGAAACTCTGCGCTCGCGCATCCGCCGTGGGCTCTGCACTCGGTAAGATGCTCGGGAATGTAAATAACCGTTCTATGATCGCGGAGAAGCGAGTTGGCGATATAACTGTCGCAGGCGCCCTTCATCTTTTACGTATACTTGCCCCGGTCAACTGCAGATTTGCGAAAGACTGCAGCCATCGCAAGAGAGGCGGAAATCCGAGCTATCAGTCTCTCCTGGCCGCCGGCAGGGCCTGCGGGAATGTTTCCGCACCGAAGGTGCACGCATTGGCCTCTGTAGCATCTAGAACGCGTTCCGCTCAAATTGATGACCCAGTGGTTGCTGAACGTCAAAATCACTTCGGGGTCTTCGAGAAGAGGTGTTGCGCGCTGGGCCAGAAAATCACTTGTCCCCCGATCATCGCCGTCCAGGAAGGCATCGCATCGGAACGGGCACGCAGAATGCCGGCATAGGTATTCATGGCAATGCCGAGTCTAGTGCGATTCACGGCGTGCAGAATTCTCCGGTCGCGAAAGTTCTCGCAGAGCCGCTTCGTCTCCTCGAGTCCTCCATCGTCGCAAACCAATAATTCGAAAACGATAAGTGCTTGGGAGGTAACTTTCGGGATCGTCCGCCTGCGGTCTTCTGCACGATTGAATGTCGTGATTGCAACCGACACTGCCGTCATTTCCGCCCTTGTCGCCCGATTTTCGTCTCTTCTCCAACCGCCTGACACTTATCGATTCATTTGGTAAGGGTTTCTCAGGTGAAGCACTTTAAGTACTCTCAGAGTCAGTGACCGCAGCGCGGCACGAACCTTACGCTTGCGCTCAAAATGGCGAAACATCGCTATCTGCCGTCGGCGGAAGTATTCTTCGACTGGAGGCGAATGTCGTAACGCGCGCGCTGCCAAATCGACAATGGAATCAAACTCGCAATCGATAGCAAAAAACTCGTCGAATGCCTTGCGAGCCAATCGTCCGCGTTCGGCCGCGCCATCGAGGAGCGGCTCGAGGATTGCCGGCAGCCTAGCGATATCTCGCTCAGGCACGCGAACAAGAAAGTCGTCCCACGCAGGGCCGGGCGTCAATGCATACGGGTCCGACAAGAGCACCGGTGCCACGCCTGCCGCCATCACTTCGAAAAAACGGCTGCTGCCCGCGCCCGCCCCGCGGGGACAAAGCACAAAGTGCGATGCAGCGAGAGTCTCGGCGTAACGGCGCTGCCGCGCTTCACGGTCGGGCTGCGAATTGTCCCAATGCCAATATGCCGACGTGTTCTCAATCAGTACATCGCTGCGGTTGAATTTTAGGTTAAAAAGTCGCTTGCGGAGGATAGATGTCGATCCACCCTGGAAACTGAACAGGAACCGTTTCTGCGCCGTCCATCCAATGGGCATCTCCGCTGTCGTTTCGCCAACAAAGCGATTCTGATGCCGTCCGTTGCGGGAGATATGCGCATAGTTGAACACGCGGCCGATACGCGTGTGCAGGCCGGTCTTTGCATTGGTATGCACGGTGGGAAGAAAAGGCAGATAGACGTCGTCCTCGGTATAGACCGCGCAACGGTCGGGAAAGGACTTATACGCTTTACACTCGATCAATTGTTGAGGATCGAGCGAAGATGTTCCAAAGAGCAGGATAAGATCGGCAACTGACGGGCCGAATGCAATCTCATGACGCTTGGAGAATTGTGCATGATCATGCATTACATTGAACTGGTCTGTCTCACCCAGCGCTTCCAGATGGACTTTCATAGCTGAGTTACTCCCATCGCGAGTGTCTGATCCTTGTGGGTAAGTTCCCGGTAATGCGAAACGTATTCTCCGATCATGCGCGCGGTTTGAAATCTCGTGCTGACGTTCTCGAAGCCGCTCTGCCGGAGTTGATCGCGAAAGTTCGTGTCGGAAACGAGCATGCGAATGGCGTCGGCCATACCAGCCTCGTCCTCCACCGGCTTGAGGATCGCCGATTGCCGCAAGGTCTCAGCGAAAGGAGGAATATCGCTGGCGACAACCGGACAGCCGCACGCCTGTGCCTCGATCGGCGGCCATCCGAAGCCCTCGTAGCGCGAAGGAAAGAGCAGGCAGGCGGCACGATTGTAGAGCGCCTCGGTCACCGTTACATGCGGACTTACAACTTGAACTATACGGTCCTCGATCTGCAGCACATGAGCCATCCGGAGCAGATCCTGGTTGAGCGGCTCGCCGGCAATCAGCAGTTGCAGGTTAGTTCCCGCCGATGCCTTGGCAAATACTCTCAGCACTCCCTCGCGGTTCTTGTAGGCCAGATTCGAGCCAAGGTGAAGAACGAACGGTGCATGAATTGCGCCCAAGCCTGCAAGCCGCCGATCCACCGCACTGGCCTCGAGAGGCTGAAAAGGATAGTTCAGGGCGTTCAGAACCACGCAAAGATTCGCGCTGGTCTTAAGAATCCTGGCGGCGTCGTCGCATGTCGCCCTGGAAACGCAAGCGACGCGCGTGGTTCTTTGAAGGCCATCACAAATCCAGCGCTGCAAGAACTTTCCCAGAGATGAAGACCGCAGCTCCGGAAGTTCTCCTCGCGCGCCGCGTACTGCAATCATGTCGTGGCAGGTTACAAGGACCGGCTTGCCATGGATCATTGGCGCGTACATCGCACCGCCGTGATCGCAGAGATGCACAATGTCCGCCTTCGCGGCCGCGGCGTGCAGCGCGCTCGGGAAGAACACAAAGCGATCGATGTACCCAAGCCACTTTCCAATCCCATGCGCGGAGGGCTTCAGTTTTCCAAGAATCGGCCGCGGCGCGATCAACTCCACTTCGATGCCTGCCTGACGAAGCTCGCGATCGAGCGCAGCGGCCCAAATGCGCATGCTTGTCGAGCCGTCGAACTCATAGTTTCCTACTAATAAAACTTTCATCGCGCTCTCAAAGAGTGTCGATCCGGCATCGAGCAGAGCCTGTTTCCGGTTGTAGTGGAGGGATGCTCCCGGCGCGACCATGCGCTACCATCGATGTTATGCGGCCAGCCGTTATTCTCTTGTCGCTACGACCATCCTGGAACTTGCCGTGATAACCAAGGCAGCGTTGCTTCCCGAGCCGAAGCGGAATCGCGCCACGCAGAATTATTGCTGCGGCGCAGCGGGCGCGGATGCTTCACCTTGGTTAGTGGAGCCGGTTGACGGCGTAGAGATTGGCGACGATTGCGCCGTCGATCTTGACCAGGAAGGCTTGGTTCCGGAACCGACGCTGATTCTGCCTCCGCTTCGTGAGCTGGCGTGGGTGCGATGACCTGTGGTGGCTGTCTTCGTGTTCGGGCGTCCCAATGTGCTGCCGTGGGACCCTCTCAATGCTGCCCCTGGGCGCGTTACGCCGGCATGCGCGCCCGCCGATGAATGCGAGACTGCGGCATGAGCAGGCTGCGTGTTGATGGGCTCAATCGTGAAGGCATGAGCCGTGCCATTGAAGTTCGGTGATGCGGCGGGAGCGAACATTCCGTTCGCTGGCTTGCCCGTCGATTTGCCGCTAGTGGTTGCAGAATATCCCGACGTATCGCGCCAGATCCCGCCAGCCTGCACCGTCGATCCAAAACCCTCTCGCCCTGCGATCCAGCTTGACTGCCCTGTATTGCCTGCCGCCACTCTGACCGTCGGGCCTCGTGCGCCGCTGGCGGCTCCGGGCATCGCATTCTGCTTGCCAAAGCTGTTTCGTCCGGCCGACCAGATCGACGCCCCACCACCTTCCGGCGATGGGCTCGCCGCGGGAGAGTTGCCTGCCGCGCCGGGGCGTGGCGTGGTTCCGCTGCCGGATTGCGGCACGCCATTTTGCGGGCCAGCGGCCGGTTGCATTTGTGCGCTCGCCAGGCCGGGCAGCAGAACTGCCCCGAACACTGCGACCCAAACCGCGCATCCTGGCTTCGCACCCCTCATGGTTTGTATCCTTCTCCAGCGAGCGGATTCATGGCAGAACCTGTAGCCGCGGCAAGACGGCGTTCCAACTCACCCAGAACGCGCGCCGATGACCAACGCATACATGCATATCTTCGCGCATTCTCTCCCGCCTCACGCAAATCGCCGCGCCGCAGCTCGTGAATGGCATCGAGAAGCGCCGCCGCGTCTCCCGCCGCCACAACCTTTCCCGCCCCCGATTCGTGCATTACTTGTGCAACTTCGCACCCGGGATCTACCGAGGCAATGACAGGGCGTCCCGCGGCAAGATAGGTCACAATCTTCGATGGAAATGCGATTTCCGAAACCGACTGCTGCTGCGTCACCAGGCAGATGCCGCTGGCCGCCAGCAACCCGCGAAAGTCGATGGCATCAAGTAGCGGCAAAAAGCGCACATTGCCAAGTCCGAGCTCGGTCGCGCGGTGCTTGATTCTCTCGCATTCCGCGCCATCTCCCACGCAAAGAAACAGCATCGAGCCGTCCGCGCGACCGAGTGCAGCGGCATTCACGATCAAATCCAGCCCCTGCTTCACGCCCATGTTGCCGCTGTGCGTGACCAGGAACTTGTCCTCAAGACCGTACCTGCTGCGGAATGCGTCGCCTTCCTCCGTCGGTAATTCGATCAGCGATTCATCCATGCGCGGCTCAAGCAGTGCAACTTTGTCTTCCGCAAGCCCTTTGGCGACGATGCGCAGTTTCATGCTTGGCGTCAGCGTTGTAACCAGGCGCGCATGGCGGTATGCCGCGCTCTCCACTTTGTAGAGAAGCTTCACCGCCCATCGGGGAAGCATCTTCAAATCCGCAGCTGAGTCAGGTTGCAAATCTTCCACGTCGAAGATGTACGGGACGCCCCACAGGCGGCTGAGCAGAATCGCCGGCGCCGCCAGGCCCAGCGGAGGCGAGACCACCAGCATCACATCAGGCCGCTTTCGTTTCAACCCGCTCAGTGTCACACCGGCAACAAAACTGGCCTCGAAGAGAATGCGTTTGATCGACGTGACCGGATTGGGAATATAGGCGCGGCTGCGAACGATGCGCACTCCGTTGCGCTTCTCGGTCAGTCCCCACCTCTTCGAATACTCCTCTGGAACCTTCCAGGCCGGATAGTACGGAAAGGTCGTGCAAACCTCCACGTCGTGACCCGCTGCGGCCAGATGCTCCGCGCGGTACGTCGTGAATGCACCGATGCCCGTCACTTCTGGCCAGTAATTAATGCTTAGAATAAGAACTTTCATGCTTCGGCCGGAACTTCAAATGCGCCATTGCTACTCTAAGCGCGAAATCGCTTCGATGGAGTTGCTGTAGATTCCTATAACTGCATTACTCCTTTTAGAAATCGCCCCGCCTTGCTTTGCGACTAAGGCACTTATAACCTCTTTGCAACATTCGCTTCCTGGCGCGCTCCGGATCGAGTGTCGCTACCAGGTTATGATCGCCCATGCGCACCTGGCCCGTTTTCATCCCCTCAAGCAGCACAGGACCCGTAAGTGCGCCTCGAAGGCCGAAGATCGTATATCCAAAACTTCTTAGCAGCTGCGACACGGGCGAATCAGCTCCTTCAAAGCATTCATAGATAATGTCTCGTATCTTCCGGTTTCGCAGGGAATCGCTCGCTCCCTTGAGCGCCGCAAACTCGTGGCCTTCGATGTCAATCTTGAGCAGCCCTACCGGACCACAATCCCCATCGATTACGGAATCGAGTGTTGTTGCGGCGACTTCCACTTTGTCGAATGCCGCTTCGTTGGAATTTCTTTCGAGCGTCGCAATACCCTGGTTCCCGGCGAAATCCCGCCGAGGAATGAAGAGCGTGGCACGTCCCCTCTCGGAGTCGATGGCCTCGTTCCGTGCGTTCGCGCGCCCGGCATATCGAGGCTCCTTGTTCCAACGATTCACATTCCGCGAAAGGCGCGCAAACAACGCCGGGTGCGGCTCAAACGAAATCACTTTCGCCGCTCCGGCTGAGAGAGCAGCGGCGGTCATGTAGCCAATATTTGCACCCACATCGAGGACCGTGTCGGACGGGTCCGCGAGGCGAAAAATCGCTTCGACCACCGGAATCTCGAAGATTCCGGTGTGCGCGATGCCGCAGCCGACGATCTCGGAGCTGTTGACTTCCATGGACATCTTCCAAGGAAGTTCGACAATCTCCTCGCCTCCCTGTTCAAGCCCTTTGCTGAATATGCGGCGTATGAGCTTTGCCGGTTGGTAAATGTACTCTGGCCGGACGAACCGCACCATCGTAAGCGAATTCATGACCCGACTCTTTCTTTCGAGACGATTCCACTACGGACAAGGCAAATGATGACTATCGTCCTCGATTTTCTAACATTCATCGCGACTAGTTATCGCCTGCGGCACGCGCCGCTACTTCCGCTGAGCGGTTGCAAAAACTTCCAGATAGCGCTTGGCCACAACCTCTGGCTGGAAATGTTGGAGATGCTCTTCTCTGCGGGCGATCAACTGCTCGCGCAGGACGGCGTTGGTCAACAGGTCCTTAAGCGCGGAAGTCAGCGCCCGAACGTCGCCGTTGGGAAACAAAACTCCGCAGGGGCCGACAGCTTCAGGCAACCCACCACCTCGCGACGCAACCACCGCGCAGCCGGCAGCAATGCCCTCGAGAGCGACCACGCCAAACGGCTCCTGCCAAATTGAAGGCACCACCATAATTCTGTGCCGGGCCACGATTTTGCCTCTTCCCGCGAGCACCGTGCCCAGAAAATCCACTTGATCGCTAAGCCCGAGTTCGCAAGTCAAGCGCTTCAACGCCGGCGTCTCCGGCCCGTCACCGATCACCGTGAAGGATGGATACAAACCCTCCTGCTTCAGCAACGCCAACGCACGGAGCGTCAGATCGCAGCCCTTGTCGGAAACCAGCCGCCCAAGAAACACGATGTCTTTATCGCGCGCTCCATCTTCCGGAACGGCAAATTCACCGGGCTCAAACGGATCGGCGATCACGATCGACTTCACCGGCAGATCTGCTGCCACCATCGCGCTGACGGCGACGTGAGAACAGCGGAAGAGCAATGCGCGCTTGAGATGGTCTTGCCATCCCCGCCTGCCGTCGATGCGCGCGATGCGGCCGTGATGGGCAATCACGATCGGCTGGCGCGCAAGGATCAACGGCAAAAGTGTCTTCAGGGAAATGTTGCTTTGAAAAATGATGTCCGAGCCGCGCGCCAGCTCGCGCAGTTTCCTGAGCGAAGGCCGCCTGAATAATTTGTATTCCCCGTCGAACTCCTCGCCCGGCGTATGCGTAACCACCGTGACCGCCGAACCCAGCCGGCTGAACTGCTCGGCCAGAATGCGCGATACCGTCTCGATTCCGCCGACGCTGGGAGGAAATACATAGGAACACAGAAGAATTCTCATAAGAATTGCTTACGGTCAACGAAAGCTGGCATGGAGATCGCGGCCTCAGACCCCCGCGCCATCGCCGGCGGATAAGTCGTGAAGCGCAGTGGCAACAAGCCACTCCTGATCGTGAAGCCGGCCCTCTTCGCTTATCGCTCGAATAGCATCTGCGCCGAGCATCTCAGCCAGTGCCGGGTCTGGGAAGTTAGATAAGTCGCGCGGTCGAAATTGTATAACTTGAACACGATGCGTAGTCTTGAATCGTGCTTTTAAAAGTTCCCGCGTGTTTCCTGCCGGTGTGGAGCCGTCATGAAGCTCAATGACGAAATCCGAGCCGGTGAGCGCGCCGATTACGTCTTCAGAAAACAACTGCGTCTCGTAGCCTTCACAATCGCTGAGGATGAAGCATCGCTGACCGGCAAACCCGAGGAGCGTCCGCCGGGAGCAAAAGGAATGCACGCGAACCAGATGCGACACCGCGTTCAACCTGGCTGTCGAACGGCACAGACGGCGAGCCACAGATGCTGTGTCGAAGGCATCCACGCGGGATCCGGTGCGCAGCGCCATGCCTATTGCGTAATATCCCTCCGCAGACCCAATGTCGAGAAGCCGCTCGTATTTGCCGGGAGCCAACCGATCAAGCCAGGGATGGAGTTCCATCTCATAGGTCCCCACCAGCGCAGCGCAATTACTGCTGGCCAGGACAGCCTTTGGCGGAAGTTTCAAGCCGGCGAACGGACCCCAGCGCACGACTACGCCATTCACTGAAATCAGCTTTCTGCAAACTTCGTGCAGGCCGCTCTGTTCGCAGGCCTTCCATAAAAACTTCCACCAGCGGTCCGCGCTGATGCGGGCGAGGATCCGAGGCGGAAGTATCTTCTTGATACTCCGCTTCAATTCGCGGATCATCGAGTCTCCTTTTGGCGCTGGCGATCCAAAATGAATCCGGCCATATCAGCGCAAGTTGGCACGACAATAGGCCAACAGTTCCTTGCGGCCGAGAATCTTGTCGTTGCGAACCTCGGCGTTCGCAAACAGAATGCGGCCGAAGAATTCGAGGATGACTTTTTCGCACGCGAGCCGGGCCAGGATCGCAACCCGGGCCAGGCGCGGACTGGGCATCAGTGCGTGCTTGCGCAGCAAACGCCAGCGGCTCTTGTAGAAATGCAGGACCCGGTGCCGCATCAATTGCGGCGTCCCGCCCCCCACGTGAAACACCGTAATCGAAGGATCGACCTCAACCTTCCATCCGCTTCGGCGCAGCCTCATGCTATAGTCCACGTCAACATCGAGAAAATCGAACTCCGCATCGAAGCCGCCCACCTCGGCGCAGGCCGCAGCGCGTGTCGCCATGCAGCCGGTAATCACGCACAATCTCTCCTGCCGGGCCGGTTTCCTGCTCACACGCGCATAGATCGCCTGCCCCAGGATAAGGCTCCATTGCGTCGGCTCGTTGAAGTAGGACTCCGTCTGCGATCCGTTCTCATCTTGAGCGCGAAACCCCAGTTGACCCAGCCGGGCGTCGCGCTCGAAGTGTTCGCGCACCCTCTCGAAGAACGGCGTCAGGGGATAAGCATCGGAGTCGAAGAGCACGACGATCTCACTCTTGATCGCGGCCAGAGCCACGGGCAACGCGCGCCCAAAGCCGCGGTTCACTTCTC
>CAVXOO010000203.1:0-5655 GCA_963762945.1 uncultured Acidobacteriaceae bacterium
CGACGAAGGGGGTACTTTTGGGGGTATTTTGCTGATGCGATTTATTATCTCTTTACTTTACAATGATTTATCTATCGATGTGAATCCCTCCCTCCCGCCGTGTTCGGCCAAGTCCAACCGAGGCCACGCCCTGCCCAAAGCCGCCGTCCGCTGGATGTATTTCCGGGGGTAGTCGCCCGTCTCTCTATATATATGTGACGCTTCCTGACGGGCTCTCCGCGATGGCGCCAATCCTTCTCCGACAGCCCGTCATATGATGTTGATCCCGTGATCGATGCCGAACCGGCGAACGCCGATGGCGGCGCCGAGCGTCAACCGTGAGCGGCACACGCGATTTCAGTCGCCAAGACGACTTTTCGTTCCCTACCCGTCGCGTGTTTGAATGCAGATCCGCATCCTGTTGGGCCGGATGGAAAGACCGTGGCCGTTTGTTATTGTTTTAACGCCACTTCAATTTCTCATGGAAGGTAGGTAAACGCGTCCGTGCGGCTCTGGTTCTCTCCAGCAAGTGCAGTTCCGATCTACCGGCAGTTGGCGACGCAGGTGGTGCTGGCGATTTTGAGCGGCGACCTGAAGCCGGGCGACCGCCTGCCGAGCACGCGCGAGCTGGCGCGACGCTTCAGCATCCATCCCAACACGGCGAGCGCCGGATACCGCGAACTGGCCGATCAGGGATGGGTGGACTACCGCCACGGCAGCGGTGTGTTCGTGAAGAAAAACGCCAGGCCCGCAACCACGCCGGAGCAGATTCTGGACCAGCACATCGTGGCGTTTTTTCGCGCGGTGCGCGAGCTGCATCTGCCGGCGGCTACGATCCGCAAACACGTCGCCGAGTGGATTCAATCTCCGCCTCCAGGCCGGTTTGTGCTGGTTGAGCCGAATCCCGATGCGCGCGAAGTGCTGCTTGAAGAGTTGCAACATCTGACTCGCTGGCCTGTGACGGCGATTTCATTGGACGAAGCAGCGCGGCCCGAGGCGCTGCGCGCAGCCATTCCGCTATGCCTCCAGACCGATACCGAGGCGGTGCGGGCGCTGCTGCCGGCCGGCTTCGAAATCGTCACGTTGCGGATGCGCTCGGCTAATCAGTGGCTTACTCCCGAGCTGCCCTTGCTCAAAGGGCGGATGATCGGCGTGGTTTCACGCTGGGAGAACTTCCGTGAACTGGGACGGACGATGCTCGAAGCGGCAGGCGTGGATGCAGAGCTTCTGGTGATCCGCGATCCGCACAGGCCGCGCTGGCTTCGCGGGCTGGAACAGACCGCGGCCATCGTTTGCGATGCGAAAACGGCTGCAAGCTGCTCGTTGCCCAAGGTCCCGCGGGTCTTCGTGTTTTCGGTGCTCTCCGACGGCGTGCGCGAGGAACTGGCGCAATTTACCGCTACCTCGCAATTTTTGTGACACTCGAGAAACTGTACGAATGAGCCTTTTTGAGAGCGCGAATTGCGGCTACTCTCAGGATGTTCATCGAGTTTCAAGGGAGAGCGGAAGAATGCATTCGACCATGAACGAAGGAACTGAATCCTACCCGGCCGATGCCGGAACGGGCGCAAGCCAACGGCCGAGTGAACGCGGCTTCTGGGCGTTGATCGCCACGCAGTTCCAAGGCGCATTCAGCGACAACATTCTGCGCAACCTGCTGCTGTCGATGATCGTCGGTATGCAGATGCAGAAGACCGAGCGCGAGACCTTCGTTTCGGTAGTGACCTTTCTCTTTTCGATTCCTTTTCTGCTTTTGAGCATGCCGGGAGGCTGGCTGGCCGACCGCTTCAGCAAGCGCCAGGTGACGATCTGGACGAAAGTAATGGAGTTCGGATCGATGGTGCTGGCGACAGCCGGGCTGGCAACAGGCAAGCTTTGGCTGACGCTGGCCGCGCTCACTCTGGTCGCCAGCCAGGCCGCGCTGTTTGGGCCATCGAAGTATGGATTGCTGCCCGAACTTCTGCCCGAGCGCCGGCTCTCCTGGGGCAACGGCGTCATCGAATTGGGCACCTTCATTGCGATCATCCTGGGCACGGTCGGCGGCGCTTGGATGGGCGAGCATTTCAGCGGCCGCGAGGTCTATGCCGGATACGTATTGCTGGGCCTGGCCGTGGCGGGACTCGTGACAAGTCTCGGCATCGATCGCGTGCCGGCCGCCGCGCCCCAAAAGCCATTCCACGCCAACGTGCTCGGCGATCTGTGGACACAGATCGGCATCATGCGCAAAGATCGCGCGCTTTTTCTCGCCGTGCTTGGCAACACCTATTTCTGGTTTCTCGGTTCGCTGTTGTTTTCGACGATAGTGGTCTACGGGCCGGATGTGCTGCACGTGGGGCAGACAAAAACCGGCTATCTGAATGCAACTCTAGCCGTGGGCATCGGCCTGGGCAGCATGGCCGCCGGATGGATCAGCGATAACAAGATCGAGTACGGACTGATTCCGCTGGGCTCGATCGGCATGACCGTGACGGGACTGGTGCTCGGCATCTGGCCGCACGGCCTCGTCGGTTCGGCAGTGCTGCTGGGGTTGCTGGGCTTCTGGGCCGGCTTTTACGCCGTGCCGGTAAATGCGATGATTCAGCACCGGCCGGCGCCGGAACAGAAGGGCGGCATCATCGCGGCGGCGAACCTGCTTTCCTTTGCCGGCATCGCCTTCTCTGCCGGCGTGTATTTCGCTTTCACCACGTGGATCCATCTCAATCCGCGTGGCGTGATCGTCGCCGCGTCTTTCATTACAGCATTCAGCACCGCGTATGTGCTCTACCTGCTGCCGGAGTGGTTCGGACGCCTGGTGCTCTTCTTCGCCACGCAGACCGTCTATCGCGTGCGCGTGCTGGGCCGCGAAAACTTTCCCGAGCGCACCGGCGCCCTGCTGGTTTCGAATCACATGTCGTTTGTGGATGTGGCGCTGCTGGTGGCTGCAACCGACCGGCCCATCCGCTTCATCATGTATAAGGGCATCTACGACCACTGGTTGGTGCGGCCGTTCGCGCGCATGTTGAAGGCCATTCCCATCTCCAGCGAACTGCATCCTCGCGAGATGCTCCACTCGCTGAAGATCGCCAGCGAGGCGCTCCGTAACGACGAGATTGTCTGCATCTTCGCCGAAGGCCAAATCACGCGCACCGGGCAGATGCTGCCATTCCGCCGCGGCCTCGAACGCATCATGAAAGACGTTGAAGTGCCGATCGTCCCGGTGAATCTCGATGGCGTGTGGGGCAGCATCTTCAGCTTTGAGCGCGGACGCTTCCTGTGGAAGATGCCGCGCCAGATTCCCTACCGCGTGACCGTGAGCTTCGGCAAGCCGCTGCCTGCGCACTCATCCGCGATCGCCGTGCGCACGGCAGTGCAGGAGTTGCAAGCCGACGCCTTTGAGTTGCGCAAACGGCGGATGCAGACGCTGGACCGCGCCTTTGTGCTAACGGCGCGGCGGCATCCTCTGCAGTTCTTCGCCGCCGACGCGAAAACAACGCGCATGAGCTTTGGCTCGGCGTTGACCAAGACCATGTACATTGCGCAGCGGCTGCGAGGACAAATCGGCGAGCAAACCATGGTGGGCCTGCTGCTGCCGCCTTCGGTGGGAGGAGCGCTGACCAATTACGCGCTGATGCTGATGGGCCGCGTGCCGGTCAATCTGAACTACACATCGTCGAATGCCACCATCGCCGGATGCGCGGCTCAGTGCGGCATCGATGTGGTGATTACTTCGAAGGCATTCCTCGAGCGTTTTCCGGGCATGGAAGTTCCCGGCCGGACCTTGCTACTCGAAGATGCTCTGGGCCAACCGCGACTCACAGAGAAGCTGTTAGTTCTGACCATGGCTTGGACCATGCCTGTCGACTTTGTGAAGCGCATGCTGGGCGCGCACCGCGTGAAACCGGTAATAGAACCTGCTGGACGAGGGCGCGCGGCGCGCATGGATCAGCTGGCGACGGTCATCTTTTCCAGCGGCAGCACCGGCGATCCCAAGGGCGTGATGCTGACCCACTTCAACATCATGGCCAACATTCGCCAGGTTAGCCAGGTCTTTATGCTCGGCAGCCGCGACAAAATTCTCGGCATCCTGCCCTTCTTTCACTCTTTCGGGTTCACGGCGGGATTGTGGCTGCCGGCCGTCGAAGGCGTGGGCGTGGTATTCCACCCGAATCCGCTCGATGCGCAGGTGATCGGCGGGCTCGTCGAGAAATATAAAGTCACCTTCATGGTGGCCACGCCAACTTTTCTCCAAGGCTATATGCGGCGCTGCACGCCAGAAAGTTTCGGCTCGCTTGAGTATGTCCTGGTGGGCGCCGAAAAACTGCCGGAGCGCGTGGCGCTGGCCTTCGAAGATCAGTTCGGCATTCGTCCCCTGGAGGGTTACGGCTGCACGGAGTGCTCGCCCATTGTGTCGGTCAACAGCAAGGATTTCCGCGCGCCGGGCTTCCGGCAAGTCGGGGCCAGGCGCGGCAGGATCGGCCATCCGCTGCCGGGAGTGTCGGTCAGGGTCGTCGATATCGATACGGGCCAACCGGTGCCGCCGGGAACGCAAGGCATGCTGCTGGTGAAGGGGCCGAATGTGATGCTCGGATACCTCGGCAAGCCCGCAAAGACCGCCGAAGTTCTGCACGATGGCTGGTATACCACCGGAGATATCGCCACCATGGAAGAGGACGGTTTTCTCACCATCACCGACAGGCTCTCGCGCTTCAGCAAGATCGGCGGCGAGATGGTGCCGCACATCCGCATCGAAGAAAAGCTGAACGAACTGGCCGAAGCCACAGAGCAATTTTTTGCAGTAACTGCCGTGCCGGACGAGAAAAAGGGTGAGCGGATTATGGTGATTTACACGCTGCCGGAAGCAAAACTTGCGGCGATGCTGGAGCGGTTTGCCGAGTGCGATCTGCCCGCGCTGTGGAAGCCCAAGCCCAATCAGTTTATTCACGTGGATGCGATCCCGCTGCTGGGCACGGGCAAAACGGATCTGCGCGCGATCAAGGCGCTTGCGGAAGATGCAAGCAAGAACCGCACGTTGTCCGCGGAACAAGGAGATGAATGGAATGATCTCTCGAAAAGCTAGCCTGGGGATGCTGATACTTCTCACCGCGATCATGGTCCCGATCTGCTGGATATTGCCGCGGATTCCGCAGCCCTTGACCTATCACCAGTTCGCGGACCGGAGAAGCTTTCTCGGAATCTCCAACTTCGGCGACGTGGTTTCGAATCTGCCTTTTGCCCTGATCGGTATCTGGGGCCTGGCATTTTTGCTGCGATCCCGTTTCAGTAAAAACGCCGGGGTCTTTCTCGATGAGCGGGAACGATGGCCCTACCTGTTCGCGTTTGCCGGCCTGCTGCTGACCGCGTTCGGCTCTTCTTACTATCATCTCGCTCCGGACAATGCACGGTTGCTTTGGGACCGTCTGCCGATGACCATCACTTTCATGTCGATCGTCGCGGCAGTTATCGCTGAGCGCATCAGTGTCCGGCTCGGTATCCGGCTGCTGCCCATTCTCCTGTTTATTGGTCTGGCGAGTGTGTTCCAGTGGGAATGGAGTGAGAGCAGAGGCACGGGGGACCTGCGTTTTTACGCGGCCGTGCAGGCCTATTCGGCGCTTGTGATTCTGCTGGCGTTTTTCTTCCCGCGGCGTTACACGCGGACCGCGGATTTCGGACTTGTCATCGGGTGCTACGCTCTGGCGG
>CAVXOO010000204.1:0-13358 GCA_963762945.1 uncultured Acidobacteriaceae bacterium
GCTGGGCGGCGGGGCATGGCTACGTGGGGATTCAGATTCCGAGCTGGGATCGGAGGCTCTTCGATTTGAAACGTGCCGCCGAGAGCCAGGCCTATTGCGAAGAGGTGAAGGGAATTGCGGCGCGGGCGGGGCTTGCGATCACGGAGCTTTCCACGCACCTGCAGGGGCAACTGGTGGCGAGTCATCCGGCCTTCGATACGCTACTCGACGGATTTGCGCCGCCGGAGCTGGCGGGAGATGCGAAGGCGAAATCTGCATGGGCGGTCGAGCAACTGCGTTGGGCAGCCCAAGCAAGTCGCAGGCTCGGCCTGGAAGCTCACGCAACATTTTCGGGAGCGCTGGCGTGGCCGTTTTTTTATCCCTGGCCGCAGCGGCCGGCGGGACTGATTGACGAGGCTTTCAAGGAGCTGGCCGCGCGCTGGCTGCCGATTTTGAACGCGTTTGACGAGGCGGGAGTGGATGCGTGTTTTGAGCTGCATCCTGGCGAGGATTTGCACGATGGCGCGACCTTTGGGCGGTTTCTCGATGCGGTAGGCGATCATCCGCGCGCGTGCATTTTGTACGACCCGAGCCACATGGTTTTGCAGCAGTTGGATTATTTGGCCTTTCTCGATCTCTACCATGAGCGCGTGCGTGCGTTTCATGTAAAGGACGCGGAGTTCCGGCCGAGCGGGCGCGCGGGTGTGTATGGCGGCTATCAGGATTGGATCGAAAGGCCGGGGCGTTTTCGGTCATTAGGAGACGGGCAGATCGATTTCGGGCAGGTTTTCAGCAAGATGGCGCAGTACGAGTATCCGGGATGGGCGGTGGTGGAGTGGGAGTGCTGCATTAAACATCCTGAAGTGGGCGCGGCCGAGGGCGCGAAGTTTGTGCGCGAGCATATGATTCGCGTGACGGATCGGGCGTTTGACGATTTCGCGGGCGGCGGGGCGGATGCGGGGCGGAATCGGAAGATTTTGGGGATTTGATCGCGTGAATTCGTGCCGTCGGAGTTCGTACGATCCGACCCTTTCGCCCAAAAATCGGGCGAAAGGATGCACCCGCTTTCTAGATGAGGATAAGAAGTGCGGGCGAGGACGCCCGCACGACAGCCGGTCAGGAGACCGGCGCTACAAAAGCAAAGTCGATTCATCGATCGGCGAAGGTGTTTTTCCGGGCGCGACGATGCCGTATTTTTTATCGAGAAATTCCTGTAGCTCGGCGGGAAGGGATGCGGCCAGCTCCTGCCAGGTTAGGACCTTGAGGCGGACGCGCAATGCGGAGCTTTTTACTGCGGCCATTACCTCGAACCAGGCTTCACTGAGGTCGGGGCGGCGAGCATCGTGAATCACGCAGAAACTGCTGTTTGTGGCGTGCGCGGCGAGCACGTTGCGGATGAGCTGATAGCTTGCATAGCCCTCTTCGCCGGGCGGGCGGAAGCTGGTTTCGACCGGCGTGAAGAGCGCGGGATCGGCGACAACGCTTTCGAATTCCTGCGAGGCGTTCTCGGGAAATTCGCTGGAGCGCATCCAGCGCTTGGTGGGGATTTCGATGCGGGGTAGGCGATCGCGGTCGAAGACTTCGCCGAAGTCGCGGTAGGATTCGACGATTGCGGCGGATCGCGATTGGAAGTCGGATTCGGTTAGTTTGGCCTCGACAAGAAGCGAACCGAAGCGCATGTCGACTTCGGTGCGGTCGAATCGGCCGTTAGCGAACGGGACGCGGGCTTTCCAGCCGAAGATGGGCTCGGGTCCCAGGGCCGGATCGGGGCCGAATGTCGAATCGGCGTTTGCGATCATGCCGGGGTTTCCGTCGAGGCCGAGCAGGTTGCGTACCGCTGCGGATTCCGCAACGCCGGGCGCGCAGAAAACATTCATCAGCAAAGCGTCGGAACTCATGGAGGAGTCGATCTCGCGCCAGCGGCGTGGGGATTTCGGCAGTGAGCGCGCCGCCTGGGCGTGAACCTTGTCGAAGCGGCGCATCCAATCGGGCCGCGCCAGGATGGCTGCGTAAGCCGCGTCGAAGAAATTGCCGTGACGGGCGCCTTCCGGTTCGTAGACGATGACGGGCGCGGCGCCGTAGCTCTCGACATGCGCGCGGCCGCGGGCGTGGATGCGATTGCGCGCGGTGAGGCTCGTGGCGAAGCTGAGTTGCGAAGAGGGCAGTCGAACGGGGCATTCAGAGATCAGAGTACTCTTGAGAGCCGGTGACCGGCGTTCTTTCGCCCGCCGAAGCGGGCTGGACTCCCGGAACGCGTTTCTCTTCCCCAGGCTTGCCAATCTGTTACGAAACTCGTGGATTGCGTTCGTTGCCGACAAGCCAAAGTGGCAGGGGCTGAAGCCCGCGCTCATTTTGCAACGCTTGCGGCCCGGCTGAAGCCGTGCCCTTGTTACAGAACCTGGTCACGACCTGGTTTCGTAACAGTCTGTAGCACCTGGGGCTACCATCTATCGCCCGCCTTCGACGGACTTGACGCGCCGATCATTCTCTTTTGCGGTTATTGGAGCGTGTTTGAAAGGCGCCGGCTTTGTGGTTGATGGAAGGCCGAAGGGGTTAAAACCCCTTGTGTTTACGGCCCCCTTTTTGGCCCGGCTAAAGCCGTGCCCTTGTTACAAAACAGATTTTTGAAATGCGCATTAGGCGGATTTTTACTGGAAAAGGAAAAGCCTTCCGGCGAAGATTCGCCGGAAGGCTTTGGGTTTTGCGCCACACCACAAGTTTGTGGCCGAGCGCTCTAGAGTTGGTTGCACAAATAGTCTGAAGCGATGGAGAAACTTCCCTCAGGGGCTAAAGCCCCAACATTTATGCGGCCTCTGCGGCACGACTAAAGTCGTGCCCTTTCACGAGACCATTTACGCAACCAGTTCTAGTGTTCGTGGCGGGTGAGGCCGATCTGGAAGCTGATCATGATGGCGCGGCCGGCCTGCTTCTCGAGGGAGTCTGCCCAGCTCGGGCTGTAGAGCTGCTGGTTCTGCGTGACCTTGAGGGCATTATTGGCAGTCGTCGAAGTCAGCGTGGTGCCGTCGTTGGCCGCGCTGTTAGCGACGATGCTGTGGTCGTCGAAGAGGTTGTCGATGCTGAGCTTGATCTTGGAGCCATCGAAGATCGAGTGTCCGCGGACGTTGTAGTTCAGGAAAAGATTGCTCATCCAGAACGGGTCCAGAGGAACGTTCTGGTGAAAGCTGCCGATGTCGTTCCAGCGGCTGCCAATACGCTTGCCGAAAACGCCGAAGTCAAGGCCACTCCGTTGGCGATAGGTCATGCCCAGCGATTCGGTATCGTGCGGAGCCAGGGCCACCCATGCCGCGGCCGTGGGGCCGACGGCCGGGGTGATGGTAGCTCCGCTCGCGTCCAAGACGGCAGGCGATCCGGCGGAGGCCTCGTACTTGGCGACGCCCAGAGTGCCGTTGGCATTGAAGCTCAGGTTATTGGTGACAGCGTAGTCGCCCTCGGCTTCAAAACCAATGGTGTTGGAGTTGGGGTTGGCGTAGTAGTAGGTGAAGCCATAATTGGGATCGCCCACCGTGGTGTCAGTGTTGGTCGAGTAGGTGTTGGTGAAGTGGATGTGATAGACATCCGCGTCGAAGACAACGCGATTCAGCTTGACCACGGTGCCGCCCTGAAAGGTGTTGGCGATGGTGGGCGGCGGGGTGACGGCAACTTGAGCGCCCGCGGCGTCGAAGACGGCGCTGAAGGGAGCAATGCTGCCGCGACCGTACTGAAGATAGATCGACGCGGAGGGGTTGAGGCGGTAGTTGGCCTCAGCCGAGGGCAGAATGGAGTTGTAATTCTGCGCGTGCTGCGTGGTGGCGGTGCAGTTCGACGCCAGGGTGCCGGTGACGGCCGTTGGAAGTGTGGGTGGGGTTGGGATTGGGGTGACAGCCGGGCAGGTGGACGTCGGCTCGAGCGTAGGAAGCAGGCCGATCGTATGGCCGTCGGCGTACTGGGTCAGGTTCATGCGAAAGAAGGCGTCCTTGACGCCTGCGGTGACGGTCAAATCCGGGAGGGAAACCCATTGGAACTCGGCATAGGGTTGGATAGCCGTGGTTAAGAAGTGCTCGTGGAACTTGATGTCGTTGACATAGGGCGAATCCACCCAGGTAAGGGGGTCGGTGTAGATCTGATAGCGGAGGGTGTTGGTGTACTCGTACCAGGAGCCGGCGCGGAAGACGCCCCACTTGGTGGCATAGCTGAGGTCCGCGATCTCGCCGCCGCGGGCGTACTGGTTGAGCTTATCGACGCCGGTTGGCGTGGTCCCGGCGACCCAGCCGGGCTGGTCAGTACCGCCGACTTGCTCGTTCTTCACCGAGGTGTTCACCGAGTCGGTTATAAGATCCTGATCGGTTTTGTTCTGGTAGTGCTGGTGGTTGGAGTAACCGTAATCGTAGGTCTTAGTAGTGAGAGTCCAGTTCTTGCCGAAGTCGTGGTTGAAGGAGGCGATGTCGAAGAAGCTTGCCACGTGGTAGACGGAGAAGCGCCAGAACTGTGGGTCGTAGTAGTACTTCGAGGTCAACGCGTATGCCGCGTTGGTCTCGGTGTTGTCATAGAGGTAGTTGTCGCCGGAGTGTAAGAGCTGGCGGCGGGTGGGATCGTTGTTGTTGAAGGCGTCGACGATGATGTTGGTGCCGATCACGCTTACGTTGGTGCGGTCGCTGAACTTGTAATCGAACTTGGCGGTCGCGGCGACGTCCTGCTTGGGCGAGAAGGTTTGGTAGCCGTCGGAGCCTTGCTGGTCGGCATTGAGCCAGAAATGGGCCTTGCCATTCAAAAAAGCGCCGGAATTGATGTCGCCCAGGATCTGGTGGGTGTTCCAGGAGCCGTAGGTTCCTTCCAGGCGCACATGGGGCTCGTCGCTCAGCTCGGGCGAGAAGAAGTGAATGGTGCCGCCGAAGTTGGAGGTAGCGATGTCGGAGGCGGTGCCGGGGCTGCGGTCGAAGTCAACATGGCCGATGGCCGCGGCCGGGACGTAGGCCCAGGAGTGGTGGCTGGGATCGTTGGAGTCGTTGAAGGGCACGCCGTCCCAGGTCATGGAGTAATCGTCGTCGATGAAGCCGCGGAAGTAGATTTTGGCCTGGCCGTTGCCGATACCGTCGGTATTGAAACTGACGGTGCCGGGTGCTGCCTGGATGATGTCGGCGAAGTCAGTTACCGGCGAGGTGTACTCATTGACATAGTTGCTGGTGATCTCGGTGCGGGCCGAACCGGCGTCAAGCACGGACTTGACCGGCGCAAGCTGGGCGGCGATGGAAGGGTCGCCTTCCGCCTCGACCGTAACTTCCTCAGAGACCGAGGCGACGTTGAGCGTCACGGGCACTTGGCGCGTAACGCCCGCAGCGATTTGAACGCTGTGCTGCACGCGCGTGGCAAATCCGGGAGCCGAGATTTCCACGGTGTAAGTGCCCGCGGGTAACCCGGTAACGGAGAATTTGCCGTCTGCGCCGGTGACGACTCGGCGCTCGACGCGGGCTTCGCTGGCCACGGCTACCGCCGCGTTCGCAATCGCCTGACCGCTCGAGTCAACGACCGATCCCTGGATGGTGCCTACGTTTTCCTGTGCGTGCAAAGATCTCATGCCTGCGCTCAAAGCCAGCAGGCACACGGCAATCCACGTGGTCAAAAGCCACTTTTTCGTAAATCGATGGTTCAAGTTATTGCCTCCAATAGTTCGAATGTTCCCGCCGGGTAATTTTGAATCTTCTCGCCTTCACGCGAGGAACGTTGGCCGAAGTCTTCGCGGGGGAGCGAGACTATCGACTTTGAGTCGCGGCCTTGTGAAGAGCGGACGCGGCTCTGGCATGCATTGCGCCCGAGCTGCCGCTCAAGTTAAAGACAAGGATGATGCAGTGGGTAAGAAACCAGGAGAAACACTTACAACATAGGAGGAAGGTGTGAATGGGAATTTACGGGGCGGTTAAAATCGCGTGAACGGCCGCCGGGATTTCCAGAGTTTGCGCATAATTTAAGAGGCTTCAGCGTGTGCGGGGTCTTATGGAGGGCCTTCCGCAAACGGGAGGCGCGAGTGTGAAGTTGGCGCGTCCACTCATTCGTTCGTGCTCCGTTAAGATGCCGATGAACGATGACGAACAATGAAGGAATTCTTGAGCGAAGCTCCCTCAGGGGCTGAAGCCCGCCTTCATGTTGCAGCATCTTCGGCACGACTAAAGTCGTGCCCTGACACTTCGTGCCCCATGATGCTTTTTCTCAGCAAGCACTTCAGTCTCTTTCAGGTCATCACGGGCACATTGGCTACGCCGGCTGCGCCGAAGACACGGCGGTAGCGCTCGACTTCTTCGGGGTTGCCGAAGGCCTTGGACTGATTGTCGGAGAGTTTTACGGCGGGACGGCCTTCGACTTCAGTCAATTTGCAGACGAGGCCAACGGGATTGAAGCTGTCGTTACTATGCGGGCTGCAGTTGCGAAAGTCGTTGGTGAGCAGCGTGCCCCAGCCGGCGCTGAAGCGGATGCGGCGCTCGGGGAGCCAACGGTTGGGGTCGGCGAAATCCGCGGCGGAGCGGAAGTCGTCGGGCTTGGCGCCGTTCAAGAGAGTTCCGGCAAAGTGGGCGTGCTGGCCGAGAATCTGCTCCACGTCGAGGGCATCGCTTGAGATCAGTCGCTTCTGGCGCGGATTGCGTGCGTGCCGCTCGAGCCAGGCGATGTATTCGTCGCCGGCCACATAGGCATCCTTGCTGTCGATGCGCTGGCCGGTCCAGTTGGAGACCCAGTCCGGCGCGTTGCGCAGGAATTGCGTGGTGCCGAAGGTGTCGGGCAGGAGAATTTGCAGCTCGCCCTGATAGCTTTGTTGCCATAATTCGAGCAACCGGTATTGCGCGGTGCGCAACTCGTCGTCGTCGCGCGCCAAGGCAGCCATGGCCATTGGCAGCTCGTGGCCGTTGGTGCCAATGGCCTCAAGATCGTGCTTGTAGGCGAGGAAGGCGTTGGAGGTGCCGCTGAAGCCCGAGCAGATGGTGTCATGCATGGCGTTGACGACGTACTCATGCCACAAAAAACTGTGCCTGCGTCGCGTGCCGAAGTCGCTGATGCTGAGATCGGGAACGCCGCGCAGGCGCTCCATCTTTTCCCAGAGCCGGGTTTTGGCGCGCGCGTAGAGAATGTCGAGTTCGAGTTCGCTCAGTTGCTTGAGAGCGGCGCGGGTCTTGAGTTCGCCGATCTGGGCGAGGGCGTAGATCTCCCACATCGATGTTCCCGACCAGAGGCCCTCGAAGCGGAGTTGCAGTTGGCCGTCCGCGACGGTGAGCTCGTAATCGGAGAGGCGGAAATCGTGCTCCAGCCAGTCGAGGAAGGCCGGCTCGAAGATGCCGCGGCGGCCGAAGAAGGTGTTGCCAGCGAGCCAGACCAGCTCCGATTTGGCGAAGCGCAACTGGCGCGTGGCTTCAAGCTGTTCGCGGAGTTGCGCGAGGCCGACGATTTCGCCGAGGCGGACGGAAGTGGTGCGATTGATGAGCGTGAAGGTGGCGCGCGTGCTTCGGAAATGCTTCCAGATGAACTGGAGCATGAGAAGTTTGTAGAAATCGGTGTCGAGTAGGGAGCGCGTGATGGGATCCATCTCCCAGTTGTGATCGTGCGCGCGGCGGGCGAGATCGATAATCACGGTGAAGACAGTTTACAGTTCTTAGTGCGGAGTTCACAGTTCACAGTTCATAGTTCACAGTTCGTAGTTGCTGCCCGTGGCATTTCTGCTCGCAGTATCACTGCCGCAACTGTGAACTATGAACTACGAACTGCGAACCACTCACTGCGGACTGCTGTCCAATGTATACTGACGCGGTCCGCAGAAGCGCTGCCGGACGAAAAGAACGGAGATCGAAATGCACGGCCTTGAAAAATGGTTGAGCGGCGGAGTTTTGATTAGCGATGGCGCCTGGGGAACGCAACTGCAGGCGCGAGGATTGCCAGTGGGCGCCAACCCCGATACGTGGAACCTGACGCATCCCGAACAAGTGGAGGGTGTGGCGCGCGCGTATGTGGAGGCGGGCAGCCAGGTGATTTTGACCAACAGCTTTCGCGCGCAGGCGATCGCAATGCACGATTGTTCTGCCTCCGATTTGGATGCCATCAATCGCGCGGCGGTCGCGATTTCGAAGAAGGCTGCGGGCACGCGGGCGCTGGTTTTCGCGTCGATCGGGCCGGCGGGCAAGATGCTGGTTTCGGGCGAAGTGAGCGCCGAGGAAATGACCGCGGCATTTGCGGCACAGGCGCAGTCGTTGGCCGCGGCGGGCGCCGATGCACTGCTGATCGAGACCATGAGCGATCCCGAGGAGGCGCGGCTGGCGGTCGAGGCGGCGAAAGCGACGGGACTGCCGGTGATCGCCTCGTTTGCGTTCGACTCCGGCAAGAAGAAAGACCGGACGATGATGGGCTCGACGCCCGAGACGGTGGCTGCGGCGATGGTTGATGCGGGCGCGGATGGAGTGGGCGCGAACTGCGGCGTGGGCGTGGAGTTTGCCGTGGCGATTTGCCAGCGGCTGCATGCGGCGTGCGATTTGCCGGTGTGGATCAAGCCCAACGCGGGATTGCCGGTGGTAGAAGGCGCGGCGATTCACTACGCCACGACGGCTGAGTACTTTGCTTCGCACTTTGCGGCTTTGCGCGATGCGGGCGCGTCGTTTGTGGGTGGATGTTGCGGGTCGACGCCGGAGTTTGTGCGCGCGCTGGTGGCGGCGCGGGCGGCCGCGTAAGGCGGGTGCGATCCTTGTGGGTTGCCCCACCCTTTCGTCAGCCTTTGTACGAAGGGTGGGATCTCGGCGCTGCCATCCTGTCGTCCGCTGGCGCGAACGACAAGGATGGGGCAACCCGCCGCTGACCTCACGGCCCAGTGTTCAGTAGCTCAACTCCAGCACATTTACGGAGTACGGTGCGAAGGTTTGCGTGAATTTGGGGCCGGGGATCGGGACTTTGGCTGATGCGGGCTTGACGGCATCGGGATGCGCGATGCTGTTGGTGGCGTTGGGAGTTTTTCCGCTCATGGTGGTGAGCGTGGCCAGGGGCGCGAGTTTTTTGACGCCGGTGAGCTCAATCGCGAGCGGTTGCGGATCGGAGGTTGCGTTGACGACTTTGACGAAAATCTTGTGCTTCGCGTCGTTACGGGTGACGGAGGCGAAGAGGCGCGCGGGCGCATTGGCCAGTGTGCTGGCGACGACTTCGGTTCCCAGGTGCGTTGAGAACATCTGCTGCGTCCAGTAGCTGGGCGAGCTGTAGCTTGAGAGCGCGTCGTAGCCAATGAGATCGGGCGCCCACTGCATGCCGCCGGGATTGACATTGACGAAGAGCGGCGCGTAGCTGGCCATGATGATGAGATCGCTATTGCGTTCGAGGCCGGTGAGCCAGGCGGCATCGGCGAGCGCGGCATCGAGGTCCGGTGTTGGGTTGCCCTCGCGCGTGGCCCACTCGCCCACAAAAATCTTGGGGCCCTTGCGGTCGGCTTTGTCGTAGTGGTGCGCCTCGGTGAAGGTCTCCTCGGCCGGCATGTAGAAGTGCTCGTCGAGCACGTCGGGCGTGACGCTTTTGACGGGCGTGGTGGCGATGATCTGCAAGTTCGGGTAGCGCTGCTTGATGGCGTGATAGAACTGGGCGAAGCGGCCGTCGTAAGAGTGCGAGTGGTCAAAGACGTCTTCGTTGCCCACTTCGACGTAGTGCAGCGGGAAGGGCGCGGGGTGGCCGGCCTTGATGCGTTCGGCGCCCCAGGTTGTGCTGGCGTCGCCGGTCACGTATTCGATTTCGTCGAGCGCGTCCTGGACGTAGAAATCGAGCGCCGGGCCGGCATCGACGTGCTCCTGCTGAAGGGAGTAGCCAGCATAGACGGCAAGGACGGGCTCCATCTTCAGGTCTTCGCACCATTCGAGATACTCGAGCAGGCCCATGCCGTCGGAGGAGCGATAACTCCACGGGCTCCGGTGCGTGGGGCGGTCAACCCAGGGGCCGACGGTCTTCTTCCAGTCGAAGCGTTCGGCAATGTGATCGCCCTCGAGATAGTTTCCGCCGGGCATGCGCAGGAATTTGGGATGCATGGCGGCCAGCTTTTCCATAATGTCGATGCGGTTGCCGCCGGGCCGCGCATGATAGGTTGGCGGAAAGAGCGAGACCAGGTCGAACCAGACCGTGGCCGGTTTGGCAATGGTCAGGATGAGATGGTTATTCAAAGAGACTGGAACGGCTGCGGTTTTGAGTGTGTAGGTGTACTGCTTCCATTCGCCGGTGAGGCCGGTGACGGTGGCCGTGGCCGCGACCGCACCAGTCTGATCGTTCTCAAGACTCACAGTGACGGCAAGGTCCGCGACGTCGGTCTTGGCGTAGAACGATCCCGTGTAGACAGTTTGCGGGCGCACGGGAATGCCCCAGTAGCCGGCGTTCTCCATGCCCGCAGGCGAGGCTGGAGTGGCTGCGGTGACAGTGATGCGAAAGCTGCGCTTGAGGGCGTCGCTGGGACCGGACGACGTGTCGATCGAGACCTTCGCTTGCGAGTTGCCGCGCGCGACCATGGGCCAGGAAACCAGCTCGTCCCATGCGCCGCTGGGCGTGCGGTCGCGAATGAGTTCGCCATAGATGCCGCCGTCGTAGGAGTAATTGATTTCTTCGGTCATGAGACCGTAGAGAGTGGGGCTGACCTTGGCGATGGGCTGGCCGGCCTGGATGGTGAAGGACGGCGTCTGCGCGGCGAGGGGCAGTGAAAAGGCGAGGGCGGCGACGAATGCGAGAACGGCGGCTGGTTTAATCATGACCCCGCAATCGTACTGCGACGGGTGCGTAGGTGGCAATCTGGAAAACGTTTACCGACAGCCTGTAGCCGGTAGCTTGTAGCCAGCAGCTTCTTCTGTTGATTAGCATCGAGTGGAGAGAGGGTTATGAAACTGCGCATCAAGGGTGATTCGCTGCGGCTGCGTGTGGGGCCTGCGGAGGTCGAGCGGCTCATTGGGTCCGGCCGCATCGAGGGGACGATCCGCTTTGCGCCCGGCGTGCAGTTGACCTATGCGCTCGAGCCTCTCGGGTAGCGCAGCATCCGTCGCGGTGGTTGGCTCGCCTGGCGAAGTGGTTGTGATTGTGCCTTCCGTCGTGGCGCGGGAGTGGGCCGATGGTGACGACGTTGGCATTTACGCCGCGCTGCCCAACGGCGTGGGTTCGCTTGAACTCGCCATCGAAAAGGATTTTGCCTGCCTCGACGCGAACCACGGCGGCAGCCAGGACACTTATCCCAATCCCAAAGGCGCTTGCTGACGATCTGAGGCTGAAAACTCCTTAGCCAAGCGACTGCACTGTGCCTTTGCCGGCGAGTTCTTCCACCCGCTCCACCCAGCCGCGGTCGGCGGCGACGCTCATGCCTTCAGGTTCGAGAACCACGACGTACTCGCCATTTTTCTCCAGATGCAGCAACACCTTGCCGGGGCCCGGCGCCAAGTCGGCTGCGCTCTTGAGCGCGGAGAGCATCTCTTCGGTAGCGCGGTCGACATTGATGCGGATGCGCACGGCGGTGGGCAGCTTTACTTGCACCTCTTCGAGCGCCTGCACCTGGCTGACGGCGATCTTGGGCGCGGCGTCCTCATCGCCCATCAACTGTCCGCGAATGAGCACCGGCACTTCCATCTTCAGCTGCGCGGCGAGCCGCTCGTAATCGCGGGCAAAGCAGATGAGCTCGATTTTGCCGGATGCGTCTTCGAGCGACCCCTGCACGTACATGCGCTGGTCTTTTCTGCTTTTTTTGGCTACGACGCCAACCAGCACGCCGGCCAATTGGATCTCGTCGGCTGTATCCTGCTGGCCACCCCAGCGGCGCTCGGGGGGCTTGCGTTCGAGGGCTTCGGCGATTGCAATCACGCCCGTGAGGTTGCGCAGTTTTTCGGCGTACTTGTCGAGGGGATGACCGGAGACGAAGAATCCCAGCACTTCCTTTTCGTTGGCGAGGCGCACCGACTCTTCCCAGTCGGGTGCGGGCGGCAGGGCATCGGCGTCGCGGCCCCGCGCCGGAGTTTCGTCGAAGAGCCCGAACAATCCGCTCTGACCCTGCTCGGCGTCGCGTTGGGTTTTTTGCGCGCGCTCCATGGCCTTGTCAACGGCGTTGTTGAGCTGCCCGCGCGCGCCCAATGAATCGAGAGCGCCGGCCTTGATGAGCGACTCGATGACGCGCTTGTTCATCACGCGCAGGTCAACCTTCTCGCAGAACTCCCACAAGCTCTTGAAGCGTCCGCCCACTTCCGCGCGCGCCTTGAGGATGGACTCGATGGCGTTGCCGCCCACGTTTTTTACCGCGGCCAGTCCGAAGCGGATGGACGCGCCCTCTGGCGTAGCCTGGGGCGTGAACTGCGCGCCCGAAACCTGCACGTCCGGCGGCTCGACGCGTATGTTCATCTCGCGGCACTCGCCGATGTACTTGACCACGCTGTCGGGCTTCGAGGTTTCCGATGTCAGCAGCGCGGCCATAAATTCGACAGGATAGTGCGTCTTTAAATACGCGGTCTGGTAGGCCACCCACGCGTATGCCGCCGAGTGAGACTTGTTGAAACCGTAGCCGGAAAACTTCTCCATCTGGTCGAAGATCTCATCGACAGCAGCTCGCGGATGGCCCAGTGCCGCAGCGCCGGACTGGAAGCGCTCGCGCTGCTCGGCCATGGCCTGCGCGTTCTTCTTTCCCATGGCGCGGCGCAGCAGGTCGGCTTCGCCAAGCGAATAACTCGCCAACACATTGGCGATGCGCATCACCTGTTCCTGATAGACGATCACGCCGAGCGAATCCTTGAGAATGGCCTCGAGCGGCGGCAGCAGATACTCGACCTTGCGCCGTCCCCACTTGCGCTCGATGAAGTCGTCGATCATGTCCATAGGACCGGGGCGAAAGAGCGCGTTCAACTGAGTCAGCTCTTCCACTGTGTCGGGTTTATAGCGCCGCAAAATATCGCGCATGCCACCGGACTCAAACTGGAAGACGCCCGAAGTCAGCGCGGTGTGGAAAACGCGTTTGAAGGTCTCCGGATCGTCGATGGGAATCATCTCGATGTCGAGTTTTTCGCCCCGCGTTTGCTCGATCAGATTAACCGCGTCGTTGATGACCGTGAGAGTGGTAAGGCCCAGAAAGTCCATCTTGAGCAGGCCCATCTTCTCGACGGCTTTCATGTCGTAGGCGGTCACGATTTCATCGTTCTTGGTGCGGTTGAGCGGCACCAGGTCAATGAGCGGGCGTGGCGCAATTACAACCGCTGAGGCGTGCACGCCCGCGCCGCGCACCAGGCCTTCGAGCTTTTTTGCTGTGTCGATCAGTTCGCGCACTTGCTTGTCGTTGTCGTAGAGCTTGCGCAGATCGGGCACATCCTCGAGAGCTCTGTCGATCGTCATGCCCACCGTTGCCGGCACCAGTTTGGCGATGCGATCCACGT
>CAVXOO010000205.1:0-10659 GCA_963762945.1 uncultured Acidobacteriaceae bacterium
CGTGTGTCGAGCCGCAACGTGACAGCGCGTCCTGACTCGCCGCGCCGCGCAATGGCCAGGTTGTGCCAACCCGCAGGCGCCAAACCGTGCGAGGCCAGCGCGGCCGTCAAATCGGCTCGCGTAATCTCCGAGGCCCACTCTCTTCCGCCGTCGCGGGTACAGAATGGGTCGGGCTGCGACGGCAGATACGGAACGGCGCGCGCTCGCGGCCAGACCTCGATCGCCGAAGCCGTTCGTCCGCCGCAGTCCTTGCCGAAGTAGGCCAGTGCACGCTGCCCGTGGAACCACAGCGTTTCGCCGGCAGTGGCCAGCACCGCGTCATGCGCCGCTGCCTCGCGGCCGCCGTTTGCGCCCCAGTGCAGAAGCTGGCAGTGAGTTGAGTCGCATAGATCGTAATCGGCATGGCCATGCACCTCGTGTAACGCGAAACTTCTGACCACAATGGCAAGAGCCTTAAGCGATTCCGCGCTATCGGCTGCGCTGCTTTCACTCGCCACCACGCGCTCAACGTAGGCTTCGATAGGCAGCGTGACGGCAATCGCAAGCACACCGGAGCGAGCGGAGATGGCGACCGGATAGGGCGGCGTTACCCTCTCACCATGCGCTGCTAAAGTGACGCCTCCTGAAACCTCCAGGCGCTGCATGTTTCCGGTTCTTCCTGCGCCGCTGAGCGTCAAACCGTTTCCCAGAGCGTTCACGTGAATTGGCGCTGTAAAAGCCAGACTCGAGCAATCTGCGCACGTGCGAAGGGTGATCGTGCGGCCGGGGCCGGCGGGCGAAAGCGTCACTTCGCGATCGCGCCACAGTGTCCACATGCCGACGCGTAGGGTTTCGCGCGGTTGAGAGGCAGGCGAGCCGGGTGCAGCTGAAACGATTGCGGCGAGCTTCGCGCCCAGCCACATCACGCAGCCTGCAACGAGCAGGCTCGCGAGCGCCCGTTTCATTCCACTTCCGCTCATGGAAGCTCCAAAGGTGCATCCGCAAGAATCTCTCCCGCAACGCGCGCCGCATCTGCTCCGCGGCCTGCCGGCAGATAGACCACGATCACCACTCTTGGCTTTTGCGCTGGTGCGAGGCCCACGAACCATCCATGCGATTGGCTTGATGCCACTCCTTCCGCGGTTCCAGTTTTGCCCAGCACCGGAACTCCACCCAGGCCCGCTGCGCCGGCCATGCCAAAGCTGGCCGAATCGGCGAGTCCGGCGCGCACTACTTGCGCCGCTTCAGAGTCAAGATGCGCGGCCAGCTCCAGCGCCAGCCAGCGGTAGGCGGCGGCCAACTCAAGTGGCGTGATGCGCACGCCGTCCACACCGAGCAGAGCCAGTTGCCTTTCGTCGATCGACTGCGGCTCGCGAAACTCGGCCGCTGCCTCAGAAGGAGCAAGGCCGGTTGTGCCGAGCAATCCCGTAGGACGAATCAGGCGTCCCAATTCTCCCGGCGCAAGCGTGCGCGCCACCGCGGCAAAGTAGCTATTGCACGACCACGTGAGCGCCTCGCGCGCATCGAACGGCGGAGCAGCCGGGTGCGTGCATGCCAGACGATGACCACCAACCAAAAGCTTGCGATCGCAGGCCACACGGCTGGCCGGATTCCAGCGTCCAGCGGCAATGAGCTGAAAGAGAATCAGAGGCTTGAGCGTAGAACCGGGCGCAGCCAACGTGCGCGCTGCATCGTCGATCCGAAGTCCAGCAACAATGCGTCCGCTCGCCACGTCGAGCACGACGATGCGCGCCTCAGGCGCCGTGCGCGCTGCACTGGCCACCGAGATTGGCCAAGATTTGCCGCTCGAAGATTGGTTGTGCGGAGATTGACCGCGTGCCTGACCAATGGCGCAAAGGGCTCCCATGGCTACCACGATGGCGATCGATGCCCGCATTCTTTGCACACAAGAAGTATCAATCATGCACGCAAGCCTGAGGGGTACAGCCGTCCGAGATAGTGTCATCGCAATCGATTCGGCGCTCTGATGGTTGATCACTGCCGAGCTGTCCGGTCGTAGTACTCGGACACGAGGATATCAGCGCATTCCGAATCTCCAGCGAGTCTCGAGAAGCAGTCGAATCTGCTGAAACCCGCATAACAACTGGGGCCCGGACGTGTTATCACCTTTTGCATCGGCAAGTGACCAGGTCTTTCGCGCATTGCGGCGACAATGGCGGCCTTCACTTTCACTGAATTCTTGCGGCGAAGACCTTCTCCAGATCTTGAATCAACCCGCGTATGATCTGGCGTTGCCCGGACTCGATCTGGCGCTGTTGGTCCACCATTTCCTTGGTATATCCGTATGCGGCAGCTTGTTGATAGCTTATGTCGTACCAACTGCGGTCGCTCTTCATGGTCTGGTTCGCGTCGGCCCTCATCCGCTTGAGATTGCTACGGATATCTCCCAGGTTCCTGTATTCTCGTTCGATCGCCTCCTTGACCGCGGGCGAAGCCTTATCGTAAAGACGAGGAAGGTCCGATGCGGCGACCATGTCCCTGATCTCCCTGACGGGGACGACGTGGTCGGTGTTCAGTCCCGTGCCCTCGGGAATCGATTTCGAGGCGGTCTCGCCAAGGATCTGGTCATAATTCACTCCGCTGACAACTGCGTAGTTGGGGCCGTCTTCGCCTTTGCGAATAATGTCGCCGACTCCCTGGCTTGCGCGGGCCAACTCCTGTTTTGCGCCTGGGACCTTGATATCGGCGTCAACGCGGCCCGCAGTGGCGCGATCTATACCCTCGTTCGCAGCATTCAAGTCCGCCCGGGCCTTCCAGAACTCTTCGCGCGTGTCGAAATAGGCGAGTTCGGGGCCCGACAAGTCCTTTTTCGATGAGCGAATCTGCTCGAGGCGCGCGACCCTCGCCTCAAAGTCGTCCATCGCCAGGAGTTCGCGGTCTTCCGCAACAAGGCTTCCGGGGACCGGCGCAGCTTTGAATTTCTCGTAAAGCGCGGGAAGCTTCTTTTTGAGGTCGTTGATCCTTTCCGCGCTGCTGTAGTACTCGTGGGAGGCGCCCGTCCGTTTGTTCTCCTCCGCCTTGAGATTTTCGGCGGCTGTCAACTGCCTCTTCACGTCGAGCGGCGGGTTCTTCTTGCGCGGGGTTTTCGGCGTTGTTTGTGGCGGCTGATCGACAGCCTTCGGCGTTTCCTGGTCGGCAGTATCGGCGGACTTGCCGGCTTCTGAAGGCGCGGGATGCTCGTTGGAACCGCTCTCACTGCCCTGGCCTTGCGAGGGCGCGCGGCGAATGGCGACGCCGCGATCAGCGAGGAACTCCTCGTAATCGGAGCCGGGCTTCCAGGGTTCTTCCTTGAAGGTTTTGGTAGTGGGGCGGCCGTCGATGTCCTCGAACTCGATGTAGTAAGGCTGGGCTTCGCCGGGCTTATAGCCGTACTCGGTGGTGTGCTGGGTTCCGCGCGCATCGGTCCAGCGAATGCGCGAGGAGACAGGCCCGGGCGCAGCTTTTCCCGAAGCATTTTCGGCGTGCATCATGGCGCGGAAGTCGGCGCGTGATGCGAGACGGGTAATGGACCCAGTGCCCGGGTGGAAGTGCTCGATGGGAACCCAGTTGCGGCGCATGGTGGGGTCGGTGACTACGTCTTTGATACCGACCGACACTTCCTTGCCCTGCACGACGATGTACTCGCCGGAGACAGGATCCTTGTAGATGGCGACCTCGCGCTGAGGATCCTCTTTGATCCAGTGATCGAATTGCTGGTTGGCGGCGGCCTCGTCCAGCTCAATCATCGCCAGGCCGACGTCATCGGCCCAGGGAATCTCATCGACAGAGAGGGTTTTCTTGTTTGCGCGTTCGGGTAGCGGCGGCTTTTTGCCTTGCGGCGCCTGAAGATCCTGCGCGGGTTTTTTGACGCCGGGGGTCTGGTCGGTGCCGGGAGGTTTGGATGGGGCGCCCTGGTCATTGGTGACCGGAGTTTCCTGAGATAGAGGCTCTTGCTTTGCGGGATCGGCAACCGTCTTGCTTGTGTGTTCGATGGGCACATCGGTCTTCGGCTTGACCAGGGTGTCGGGCACGGGAGTAGCCGTGTCCTGGAGCTTGGCGGCCGTCGCGGTATCCGCAGGCGGACGTATGGGCTTGGCAGCCGGAGGTTTTGGAACGCGAGCAGCAGATTGGGGAGGAGGCCCGGTTTCCTTCGCAACAGAATGAGGAGGCGGCTCGATTTCCTTGCTTGCAGAGGAACCGGCAGAGCCCTGCGGTGGACCTTCATGCTCCGCGGCGGCCGACATGATGGTGTGGAAGAGCGCGCCCTTCACGAATTCGAGGGCGAGCTGTTCGATGAGTTCGTCGTATTTAATCTCCTTTGTTTCGCCGCGAACGCGTGCGAAGACGACGTGAGCGAGAGTCTGAAAATCGAACGTAGCTCCAGAGAGGGCCGACTGGACGGCCCAGGCGAGCACGGGACGTGCGAACTTGCCGGCTGCGGGAATCACTTCAAACTTGCCGAGCACGACTTTGGTGAGCTTGCCGCCAAAGCCGAGCGTGGCGAGCTGGAGGATGGTGTCAAAGGCCAGACCGGCCCAATCGACCTTGTCCTGGATGCCGGCATCGACCTGGGCCTTTTGAACGGCCAGGTCGCCGAGCTCGTTGGCGGCTATTTGACCGGCAGCGAAGCGGGTCGCGGCAGCTCCTCCGCCGGGGACAAAGACCGAGGCAGCGAGGAGAGAGGTATCGATGATGCCGACGATGACGGCGGTGTCGGTGGCGTCGCTGATCTTGAGCATCTGCTCGCCGGTAACGCACCGGATGACCTTCGCGCCATCCTTCTCCTGGTCGTAGAGGCGGACGCGGACGACCTGATCGGGCTTGAGTCGGATGCCGCCGGTGAATACATCGAGAGGGAGGGTGCGGGTTTCAGATCGGAAGTAGCTGTTGGCGTAAACGGCGTTGACCGGCTGATGCACGACGATGTATTCGCCGTCGCGGCTGGCGGAGATTGGAGCAACGTCGATGCGCCACAGACCCTTGGGCATGCGGAGCGGGAAGATCATGCCATTCTCCGGCTGGCCCTGAGCGCAATTCTGCTTGCGTTGCTCGACGGAGAGCGGCTGGGCGTTTTCAGAGGGTGCGACGGCGGCCGCGGCATCGCCTTTGGCTGCGCGGTTGCCCAGTTCCTCCGTGGTGAATTTGGCGGAGCCGGAGTCTGCGCCGACTGTCTGCACGGCGCCGTCATGGAGGGAGCGCACCTCCTCGGTCTTCAGCGGCTTGAGGCGGCGCATGACGTCGTCGTGATTGAAACCGTTGAGATACTCGGCAGCAGAGCCCCAGTTGCCGCGGTGCTTCTCCTCCTTGAATTTGAAATCGAGGTGGGTTGCGCGGGTGACCTGGGCGAGGTTCGAGTTGGGGCCGACGCTCTTGTTTCCGATGGCGCCGAGGTACATGTAGGAGATCTTCTCCGGATCGTTTCGGAAGGGGTAGATCCAGGCGACGATCTCTCCCTGGCTGGAATCTTTGAGGATGCCGGCGACCTCTTCCCATCGCGAGGCGTCGGCAGCGGCATAGGCGCGGTCGAGGACAGAGTTTGGATTGCCGACGCCGCGCTCGTCTTCGTCCTGTCGCCGGACGACAGGTTGGGCGCCCTGCTGCTGGACATGAGAGAGCTCGTGCGCAATCAGGCGGCGGCCTTCGAGAGAATGAGGGCGGAATTGACCCTCAGCGAAGACCAGATGATGCCCGACGGCATAGGCGCGGGCCTGAACCTGACGGGCGGAGCTGGCGGCGCGCGCGTCATCGTGGATGCGCACCTGTTCGAAGCTGCCTTGAAAGCGAGGCTCGAAGAAGGCGCGGGTGGCGGCATCGAGCTGCTGACCGGGAGAGCGCAACACCTCATGGACAACGGGCGGCGCTTCCATGGGCGCAACGCCGCCCGAAGTTTTGCGCATCAGCTTTTTCTTCTCTTTCTCCTCCTTCTGGCAGTTGGCACAGGGTTGGCCTGAACTTTCGCAGGCGCATGTGCGGCGCAGCATGGGTTCGGCGGCGGAATGAGAAAGACGCCCGGCCGGTTCTGCCATCCGCATTACGCGGTCTGCTGCAGCATCGGCTTCGGCCTCCAGTGGATCAGTCGAGGAACCGATTGCCAGTTTGCATTGCAGCGGCAGGAGCGGCGAAGATGCTTGACTCCGCCAGGGATCGGAAGCGTCCCCGCCGGAGGCGTAAACCGGGATAGACGCAGGCGAAACTGGAAGCACACGACGGCCTTCTCGCTCCTCTGGCGTGTGCGCAGGCATCGATGGAGCTGATTGCGCAACTTGCGTGGCGGCACTGGACTGCTTGATCGTTCGCGCTGGTGCGCGAGCCTTACCTACGCGGGGATGCACCGGGATCGAAGCCGGATTGAGCGGCAGGTGCGAAGAATTGGAGCGCGATGCGTGCTTGGCCTTCGCCGGCTCGGGACCGGATGCCTGGGGCGCAGCTTTGCTTCCCGCCGCTTTGGCGGCGCGAGCTTGCGTGAGTGCAGGAGCTGCTGCTGCGATAATCCAATTCTCCTTTTCGCCTGCTATTTTTTCCTCGGCGGCTTTAATGTCCCAGCGTATGCCAGTGCTTCCCGCTTCAAAGTCTCAATCACATAATCGGGAACGCCTGCACGTTTCATCGCCTGTGCGTTCGCCTCAATGCACTGGGCGGCACTCATCTTCGCCAATTTGTCGCGGTCGAACAGGCCCGCCGCTCTTTGCTCGCGCCCCACGGCAGTATGCTCGGCCTGCGTCAGCGCGACCGCGGGATTATTGCGAGAGGCCGGCCCCACAAGCCGCTGGCCGTAACCTTTCACTTCCAGCCACAGATTCTGCAGCAGCTCATGTCCCGCAAATTTGTCGCTCGGCCGGTTGGAGTAGGTTGAGTACTTATCGATTCCGTACTGGCCAAGTTCGCTATGTCCCGGTTCCAGCGGTTTGGTTCCGCTTGTAGTCACATCCCTGGCAGTTCGGGGTGCTCCCCTCTTCCGCCGTGGCTTTTTGATCTCCGCATCGACCTTGCGGTCGGTTTCGGCGGAGACGCGAAGCCCTTGCTTGCAGGGGGGAGTCGAGCATCTCTCCCATAATTTGGTTTTCTTGTCGCGATTTAACTCGTGGCCATCGGAGGCCGTCATCTCCGCGTCGTGCGGCGATTGAGGATCCTCCGGCGGGTGCACTTTTTCTGTGTTCTTGCCCAATTCGTTAACTTCGGCGACAAGCTCTTTCGGCTCGATGCTGTTCTTCTGGGCGAAAGATTCGATCTCCGAGTTTGGGGCCACCACGTCCTTTGCCCCCGGTTTGGGCTGGGCTGCACTGTTTTCCGGAGTACTGTCAGGCTTCGTCTGGGTATGCGATTCACCCGCAGGAATTTCGGAATTTCCCTTCGGGCGCGGTTCGCCTTCGGGAACGGAAGGCACCCCACCACGCATACCGGAGTGAATCGAGTACCCATGCAAGAGAATGGGCAGCGCGCAATTGCCGAGATTGATGCTCGCACGCATTTTGCCGTTCTCGTCCACTTCGGTGCAGGGAAACGGATTGATCGCATTGGCGAATATGCCCCAGCCGCGGATAGTATCGTCCCATTCCTCCGCAGTCATCATGGCCAGCTTGGCCAAGTCCGGCCGCAACGCATAGAGTTTTGGCGTTGAACCTTGGAAAAACGAGGTCGGCACGATGACGCCGTCAAGGGTCTCGTAATAGGCATAGTAAAAACTCGCCATTGACCCGAAATCTTTCGCAGTGCGTTCAGCCCCTTTGAGAGCTTCCGCTTTGCTATGGTAGACGTTGGCGTCCGCCAGAGTTGAATTCGGGTTATCCTGATTGAAGTCTGAGGCAGCTACCGTTAACTTTTGTTCCTTGCCTCCTTCCTTCCAATGAAAAGTAACGGCGCCATTCAAACTCTTCTGATCCACACTTTCGAAGAGGTTGTCGATGTAGCGAGGCGAGCCTTGAGGAGCCGTCAAGTTTTTCCCCACCTTGAGATCGTCGTCGCTGACGCTGCCGAAATCTTCGGCCATCTCCGCGGTCGGATCTTCACCGCCCAACTCGATATCCTTGGCTGACGGGATGATTCCGCTATTGTCCGGGAACAGGGACACCTCGACTTCCACGAGCTCGGGTTTCACTTCCTTCAGGTACGCCTGTTTCGCAGCGCCCTTGAAGAACCTGAGATCGCGGTTGATTTTGTTGCGCATTCCCTTCGATAACTTGCCCGCCTTCTCAAGCTTCTCTACAACTGCCTTACCACGGCTGCTTGCCAGCTTTACGTCTGTGCCGCTTTGGGGTTTGCGCTGAATGCCTGTGGCCGCGCCGGCACGCTGTTGCCCGACATGTGCCAACTCATGCGCCAGCAATCTGCGTCCTTCATCGCTGTGGGGCGAATATTGGCCGGCGGCGAAGGCGACCCGGTCGCCCACGGCATAAGCGAGGGCCTGGACCGCGTGCGCGGATTCGGCGGCTTCGGCGTCAGTGTGCACGCGTACATGGCTCAGATCGTGGCCCAGCCGCGGCTCAAAAAAGGCCCGAGTCGCAGAATCGAGCGGCTGGCCCGGCGAGCGCAAAACCCGGTGCACGATGGGCGGGGCCTCTGAGGGCGTGACCGTCGATTGTGCTTTGAGTTGCAACTTTTCTTCTGACTTCTTTCTGCATTCGGGGCATTCCGAGCCGGAACCCTCGCAGGCGCATTTGCGGCGCATGGCGGGCGCGGCTGCCGATGCGGCAATTTGCGGCGAAGGAGCGCGCATTTTCATCACCTGATCCGCAACCTGGTCGGCTTCGGCTTCCAGGGGATCGGTCGTCGAGCCGATGGCCAGCTTTCGCTGCAGCGGCAGAAGAGGACGCGGAAACAAGGAGCTCGATGACGCCGGTGGCGCGCCCGTTGAGGCGTGCACGGGGATCAAAGCCGGATTAAGAGGCAGGTAAGTGCGACAGGCGCGCGGGCCGTGCGTTGCTTTTGCCGGTTCAGGGCCGGAGGCATTGCGCGTCGCGCTTGGCGGCCGGACGGCTTGGCGCTTCGGGGCGAATGCGGATGAGAGCGTCATCTCATGCCTCGATGGCGGAGAATTGCGCCACGCGCTGGCAATGACGATGGAAGTTGGGATCGAGGTTAGCAATGCGCCGCTCCAGGCGGGCGGTCACATCGGGATGGCTCTTGATGCCTCCGAGGAGGTGGGTGAAACCCATCTGCGCCGCGGACTCCCGGCTATATGCTTGACCGAAGCTGGGAAACAGGTAACGAACGTTGATGGAGCGGAAGGGCGATTCCGGAGAGATGCGATGGAAATCCACGCAGGCAGACAGTTGAAACTGTTCGACCACCATGTTGTATCCGGCTTTGTCTGGGAATTCCGCCCAGGCTGGGGCGTTTTTGGGGTTGAGCACAAGGTCCATGGCGAGGTTGGCATAGTAGCGGAAGAAATCGGTGCGCGTGCCGCCGACGATGCCGCAGTTGACTTCGCGAAAATGGCTGATGGAGCGCGAACGCGCCCACTCCCACTCGGCGGGCAGGCGAAGATTGTGTTTTTGGAAGGCCCACTCCACGTCGGCAGGCCCACACCAGGTTTGGAGAGGCGGGTGGTCCTCGGGGGATTGGCCGAAGACGGGCGCGGCGGTGAGCCAGGAGGGCAGCGCCTTCCATAAAAAGACATCCGTATCGATATGGACGAAGGGCCGGTCCTGCATGGAGTAGGTAACCAGCTTGCCCATGGCCCACCATCCGTGGTCGACGTCGCGCAGGCGGTCGAGCTCTGTGGAGACCTCGGCGAATTCAAGGCCGAGCCGGTCGAACCAGCATCTCCTTGCCGGGCGTGTCGGTGACGAGCAGGGTGTCAGGATAGTGCTGCCGCGCGAGGCGCAGGGAAAGCCCCCAGGCATAATAATGGTGCTTCGGCTCCTGCCACATGCGCCCCTTGTGCGCGATGAACGGCTTGGTCCAGAACGACCAGACTGCCCGCATTGCCCCTCCCTTCTCGAACACTCCATTCCAATTCGATCGCTTGTGCTGACCAATCTCCGCCAGGATCCTCCGCGTGCCGGGCTTCAGATTGGCGCCTGATCGGAACTCGTCACTTGGGAGCAGCCTCGACGTCGATCACAAAGTTTCGGGAAGCATGGTCGGCAGGGCTCGCCGAATCGGTGACCTCGATTGCAAACTGGGACTCCCCGGACCCATTGGTCGTGCCCGAGATGACGCCGTCGGCGGCGTCCAGCGTACACCCGCTGGGCAAACTGCCCGCTGTCTTCTCCCATTTGTAGGGAGGCTTTCCACCGGTAGCTTCGAGTTGCGTTCGATACGTGGCCTGCTGATAGCCTCCCGGCAAAGGCGATTTGGTAGTGATCTCGAGCGCGGCGTACACCTCGATCGAGAATTGCTTGGTGGCTGTGGACGGGGTAGAAGCGGAGTCGGCCACCTCGACCGTGAAGCTGTCTGTGCCGGCCGTTGTAGGCGTGCCTGAGATGACTCCGGCAGCGCTGAGGGTCAATCCAGAAGGCAAGCCGGAGGCACCGGCGACCAGGCTCCACTTGTAAGACGGCGTGCCGCCGGTGGCTGCGAGGGTGGTGCTGTAGGCCTTGCCCACCACGCCGGCGGGAAGCGAAGTCGTTGAGATGGCAACGGGATTACTGACAGTCACGTACAGCTCTCCGGTGGCCGAGAGAATCTGGCCGAGACCCGGGGTTTCGAGTTGCGGAGTGGCCGTGACAGTCAATGTGA
>CAVXOO010000206.1:0-8480 GCA_963762945.1 uncultured Acidobacteriaceae bacterium
GCCGCCGGCTCATGCCAGAACCTCGTCGGTGCTGCGCGCACGGCGAGACGCGGCTTCGCCGCAAATGCTCGTGAAGTTTTTCGCGCTCATACGAGAACCTCGTCGTGAAGAGCAGCTTCCAGCGCCTGCGCCCAGAGCGTGCGAAGTTCCTCGAGCGGCGCGGAGATAAACGTCTCACCGTCCACCAGCACTTCCAGTTGCTTTCCGCCGGTGGTGCCGATGCGCGCGGAAAAGAAGTTATACTCATTGGCCATGGCGTCGATCTCCGCCAAATCCCCGGGAGCCGCGGTCACAAGCACCGTCGAAGCCGGCTCTGCAAAGAGGCCGAAGAGCGGGTGAGCCAGCAGCGAAGGATCTTGCTCGATGGTTGCGCCGATGCCTTTGGCGAATGCCGCCTGCGCCACGGCCACGGCGATGCCGCCATCGGAAATATCGCGCGCCGAACGAATCAGTCTGCGCCAACCCAGCACAGCCAGCAGATTGTGCAGGCTGGCCTCGGCATCCAGATCGAGCGCCGGCGGAGTGCCCCATGTCGCGCCCAAAACCACGTGGGCAAACTCCGAAGAACCGAATGCGGTGAGATTCTTTTTTGCTTCTGCGTCAGACGCATCCGCCTCTTCGTGCGTTTCAGGCTCGCGTTCAAGCGCGGGAAGCGGGATTTGGCTGATGGGCAGCGGCTCAAACGGAACCTTCAGCTTCGGGTCCGGCTCTTCCCCGCGCGGAATCGGCCACAGCAGCAAGATGGCGTCCTTCTCGCGCAGGAAACTCGCGGGCACCGCCTTGGTCGCGTCTTCCAGAATCCCCACGATTCCAAGAACCGGCGTCGGATAAATTCCTTCGCCCTTGGTCTCGTTATACAGGGAGACGTTGCCACCGGTGATCGGCGTCCCCAGCGCGGTGCAGGCCTCCGCAATGCCGTCGATCGCCGCCGAAAGCTGCGCCATAATCTCAGGCTTCTCAGGATTGCCGAAGTTCAGGCAGTTGGTCGCGGCCACCGGTGTTGCGCCCGTCATGGCCACCTTGCGCGCAGCTTCCGCCACCGCGTGCATCGCGCCCAGCTTGGGATCGAGATACGCCCAGCGCCCGTTCCCATCGAGCGCCATCGCCAGCCCTCGCTCGGGCTTTTCCGATCCTTCTTCCTTGCTCCCCGTTCCCTTGATGCGCATCACGCCCGCTTCGCCGCCGGGCCCCGCGACGGTATTCGTCTGCACCATCGAATCGTACTGTTCGTGAACCCAGCGCTTCGAGCAGACATTCGACGAAGCAAGAAGTTTTTTGAGATCCACCAGATAGTCGCGGTCTTTTTCGAGTTCGTCCACAACTTCGGCCGCAGGGTCGAGTGGCAGCGGCGACTTCCATGTGCCTACCGGCCGGTGGTAGAGCGGTGCATCGTCGGTCAGCGATTGGTTGGGAATATCGGCCACCAGTTCGCCATGATGACGAATGCGCAGCCGCGGCTCGGGCTCAACCGTGCCCACAATCACCGCGTCCAGTCCCCATTTCGCAAAGACGCGCAGCACTTCGTCCTCGCGCCCCTTTTCGGCCACCAGCAGCATGCGCTCCTGGCTTTCCGAAAGCATAATCTCGTAGGCGCTCATCCCGGTTTCGCGCTGCGGAACCAGATCGAGCTCCACATCCAGACCCACGCCGCCGCGCCCGCCCATCTCGCATGTCGAGCAGGTCAGCCCCGCCGCGCCCATATCCTGAATCCCCACGATGGCGCCCGTCTTCATCGCCTCCAGGCACGCCTCCAGCAGCAGCTTCTCCATAAACGGATCGCCGCACTGCACGTTGGGCCGCTTCTCTTCCGAGCCTTCGTGAAACTCCTCGCTGGCCATCGTCGCGCCGTGAATGCCGTCGCGTCCGGTCTTCGCGCCCACATAAATCACCGGGTTGCCCGTGCCGCTCGCCTTGGCGTAGAAGATCTCGTCCTTGCGCACCAGCCCCAGCGCGAATGCATTCACCAGCGGATTGCCGCTATAGCAGCTTTCGAACTTCGTCTCGCCGCCCAGGTTCGGCACCCCAAAGCAATTGCCATAGCCCGCGACGCCGCTCACCACGCCTTCGACGACAGCATGGTTTTTGTGCACCAGTTCCGGCTCCGCGCCCTCGCCCTCGCGGATCGGCCCGAAGCGCAGCGAATCCATCACGGCCAGCGGCCGCGCGCCCATGGTAAAAATGTCGCGCAAAATGCCGCCCACTCCCGTCGCCGCGCCCTGATAGGGCTCAATATAGCTGGGGTGGTTGTGGCTCTCGATCTTGAAGGCGCAGGCCCAGCCGTCGCCCACGTCGATAATGCCGGCATTTTCGCCCGGCCCCTGCACCACAAGGTCGCTCTCGGTCGGCAGCCGCTTCAGGTGCACGCGGCTCGACTTGTACGAGCAGTGCTCGCTCCACATCACGCTGTAGATGCCGAGTTCGGTCAGCGAGGGCGTTCGCCCCAGGGCTTTCAAAATGCGTTCGTACTCCTCCGCGGTGATGCCGTGCTGGGCCAGCAACTGCGGGGTGACGGTAGTGGGCGCGGGAACGGCGGCAGAGGAGTCGCTGGTCATCGTTGCCTCCATTCTCGCATGGCAGTCGCTCGCCGTGAACTGCACTGCGGTGTGGAAAGCCGGGCCGCTTAGACCGGTTCCAGAATTCATGTGCCATCTTGGGAGGGGTGAAAGGTGGCATTTTCTTGAGGAAAATGCCACTCAGCAGCAGCGGTTCCAGCGTATGGCAATTCTGGAACCGGTATAGGCGAAAACGAGAGCGCGTCACCTCGCGTCCTGCTGCAAGGCGCTTGCCGCGTCCCATTCCATCCTGGGATGAACCTGACGGGAAGTTTTCGGGCTGCCCGTGCGGTGGCGGACAATCCAAAGCCTGTGCGATACTTGGGGACGGAGCCCTCCCTGGCCGGGATGGCGGAACTGGCAGACGCAGCGGACTCAAAATCCGCCGGCCCTTGCGGCCATGGGGGTTCGACCCCCCCTCCCGGCACCATAAAATCAACCACTTATAACGGCATAAACATACTTGACACACCATAATTATTATGTCACTATCGCTTTGCTATGGAAAACACTCAAGACTTCCCAAAGAGCCTACTTCAAGCCACACGCTACTTCTCAGACCCCGATAGATGCGTTGACTTCGTTGCCTCAATGCGCTGGCTGGACGGTGTAACTTGCCCGCATTGTGGTGGTAAGCGGATCTCGTATCTCTCTTCGCGCCGCATCTGGAAGTGCATGGCAAAGCAGTGCCACAAGCAATTCAGCGTCAAGACTCAGAGCATCTTTGAGGATTCGCCAATCTCGCTCGACAAGTGGCTTACCGCCGTTTGGCTAGTGGTCAACTGCAAGAACGGAATCAGCTCTTATGAGATTGCCCGCGATTTGAAGGTAACTCAGAAATCCGCATGGTTCATGCTGCATCGGATCAGGCTTGCGTTAAAAGTGGGCAACTGGGGCAAGATTGGCGGCGAGGATAGCGGCCCGATAGAAGTGGACGAAACCTTTTTTGGACCGGACCCACGCAAAATGCACAATGACCGGCGACTCAAGATGAAAAAAGCCTTGTTCGCTGGCTCCAAGGCTACCGTGATGGGATTCTTGGACCGCGACGCAAGGCAAGTACGGGCGAAAGTGATTCCGAACGTGCGGCGAGAGACGCTACAGGCGGAGATTCTGCGGCAGATTGAGCAGAAGTCCACGGTCTACACAGATCAGGGCGTTGGCTACGACAGTCTGGCTGCTAAGGACTTCGTGCATGAGACCGTCAATCACACTAAGGAATATGTGCGTGGACAGGTTCACACGCAAGGGCTCGACAATTTTTGGAGTCTGCTCAAGCGTTCTCTGAGTGGCACATACGTTGCAGTCGAGCCATTTCATCTTGATCGCTACGTTGACGAGCAGGCTTTCAGGTATAACAACAGGGCAACGAAGGATAATCCACTCACAGACGCGGATAGATTTTTGCTGGCAGTGTCGCAAATAGCGGGGAAGAGACTGACTTATGCAGAGCTGACTGGCAAGGTGGGAGGGACGTGCGGAGAGCCTTTCTAATTGGCCGTCTTGGATGAGGCGGCAGAACCGGGGGAAGCGGAAGCCTTAGACGGCTTCCGCTTTTTCTCAGCTTCCAATCGCTTTGTTAGTTCCGACTTGGATACTCTCATAATCCTGCGCATCGCATCTGTGAATCTGGCGAACTCAGGATTGTCGGGGGGTTTCACCATGCGTACATCATAGCGCGTGTGGGCACATTTTAGCAGCGCATCCGCGACGATGTGGGGAACGGGGCAGAGCAGTCGCTCCACCAATTTATCATTTGCATATCTCGCCAAAACGTAATGCGTTGCATTACGGTATTGAACGAAAGGTGAGAGGCGCGAATGAAGTTCAAATCAGTATCCAGCTAAGACGAATTTCAGTAGCTCGGGCGCAAGCTGAACTCTATCGTCTTTCAGATTAGACTCGTATTCCCGCAGGACCGCGAAAGGAGCCAAGGGACGTGACAGCAGAATTCTCGAATACTCCCAACTCTCGCGGAAATGGGAACCCCGCAAAACCTTCGCCCAACTTGGAAACAGCACTTGAATTGTTAAAAGCCACCATTGGCGAACGAGAATTCTTCGTGAGGGTATCGTGGTCTCATGGAGACCTAGACGTAACCGGACTCCAACTCCATGTAGAACCAAAACAGATACGTATTCTGCTCGGGCCTGAAACGAACGAGGGTCATGCGCGAGGCGTGTTACGGTTGCACCTTCCCACAACATCGCGCGAAGTTCAACCCTCTTCGTCTGTCGATGACGGGTTTTTTGAAACCACGTTGACGGAGACAGAACCTGATACGGAGTGGAAGCAACATTTCGGTCAAGACGGTCAAGTAGGGCTGTCGCTCTACTGTCCCCCTTCTGACTCCGCTCCCGGAGCCATTCAACAAATATGGATTGCAAGCGGAGCGGAACTTTTAGCGACAATGATCGGAGAATCTGGTTCTCCACTCGTGCAGTGAACTGAATGGGGTTAGACACAATTCCTCTTGTGCGGTAATATCCGCTCCAGAGGTTCCTGCCTCAAAGTAATCGGCCCTTCGTCCTGGCAGACAAGGGCCTTTTCTATTTACTGCATCATACCATCGCTCGACAGACGCACCCACCATGCGTATCCTCGCCATATTCTCTGATTTCATGGTGGGATATGGAACGATTCTCAATCGGACCTCTCTACGCAATTGCAGTTCTCTTGTGCCAACTAAGAACCGCTTTTGCGGAATATCAACGGCAAGCGGAGAAACAGAAAGGGGTCGCCTCTTTTCCTGCCGCCGTCAGGCAGGTGCTCCGCAAGAATCTGCACCAGATTCGGGCCGAATGTGAACGACTGGACCTCAGGGCTGCGGTTGGCTGCGTTGACGATGCGCTGCTCGAACTCAAGTTGGAACTCGTTCACGCCGAGCGATTGGAGCGGGTTTATACCGAGTTGGATAACAGCATCCGCCGCGACATGGGAACTCTATTGCTCTTTTGTGTCCCTCCTAGTCAGCGAGATTTCTACAAACAAAAAGCACTATTTGGCCCAACGGTCGCAGACCGCTTTCCCCGTGCCGTGTTTGACATTGAACAGGCCGGAAACTGCTATGCTTTCGCTTGTCCTACTGCTTGCGCGTTCCATCTCATGCGCGTCATGGAAATAGGTGTGCAAGCGTTCGGACACATGTTGGGGGTCGATTTTCCCGAAGATAAGGAATGGGGAAAGATTCTCAACATTGCAACGGGCAAAATCAAAGAGCAGACCGAACAAAGAGAGCGCCACGGCAGAGACCCTGAAATCATTGCTTGGAATCAAATCCACGCGCATCTGAACAGCATGGGCACCGGATGCCGTAATCAGTACATGCACCCAAAGGAAAACGTCACGATGGAAGAAGCGAAAGACCTGATCGGGCTTGTCGGGGGATTCATGCGGACCCTAGCGAAACACGTCAAGCCAGTTGGCAAAGGCTCACCGCTCATCCAGTGAGGAATGAATCAGCGGCTGCGAAACAATCCCTCTAGCGCGATTTTGCGAACTTGCCATTGCTCCAAATACTCTCCGCCATCCATCTGCAATTTGCATCGCCCCTCATTGTCCAGTGCCAACCTGACTTCAATTGGAGTGGCATTTTTTGAAGTCTTGATCCTAATATGGTCGCCGCAAAGGGAAAACTCTACTAGCGAATTTACGTCTCCCTCTTCAAAGGCTCCGAAATACTTCCCCGAACTATTCGTATCGGCCCCAAAGGTTCGCTTTCGTATCGGGGATTCCTCGGCAGGCGGCAAGGCGTTTACCCTCCCCACGTCTTCCTTGACGCCACTGAATAGCTGTATGAATACTTTTGCGGGCGAACACACGGCCCATGCTTCGACCCAATTGAAATCCGCTACACTCATGGCCCTTAATTACTACAGATTGTCCGTTATGTACATGATTTCCAATTTCAGCTTGAGTAAAACGGCATGGTGTGGTAAGTATATTTATGCCCTTATAACTAAGTAACTTCAACAGTCACCCTGGACTGTGCCCAAACTCTGCCAAAAATTGAACCCGATTCAAATCTCCTTTGGACCGTTTAAAGGACTACTTGCAATTCTCGGAATCATCAGCCAGGCAACTGCGGAACTCGCCAACGAAAGAGCGGCGCAAAGACCCATCACGACCCGAAATCCAAGGACAAACGCGCCATCAATAGACTGCGTCACTGCCGCACGGATGCCGGGATCGAGCCCGGCAGGGGGCTGCATGGCGGCAAGGCTAACTTCGCGCGATTGAATTTTTGCCAAATCCTCGGGTGTCAGTGGGTAGGAAGCCAGGCTGCGAACGAGGTGCCACCCGAAGGCTTTTACCATCACAATCCCGAAGACGGCAATCGCCAGAACGGACGCAACGCGCGCTACTGCGTTATTGATTCCGGAAGCGGTCCCGACACGATCCTGAGCAACAGCATCCATGACAACTGTTGTCAGCGGAGCCACTGTGATTGCCATGCCGAGACCGAGAACCACGACGCCGGGGGAAAAAGATTCCCAGTAACTATCGCTCACCGAGGGCAGGGCGAGAAGAACAAAGCCCAACGCAGCCACCAGCGGGCCTACGATCAGCGGAGGCCGCGCGCCATAACGCGCAACCACACCTCCGGACCAGCGAGACAGCAGAAAGATCAGGAGAATCATCGGCAGCAAAGCCGCGCCGGCAGCGGTGGCCGAATATTTCTGCACCTGGATCAGATTCATAGGGAGAAGGAAAAAGGCGATTCCGATCGCGCCATAAAGGAAGAGTGTGAGAAGGTTGGCCCCGCTGAAACTCGAAGATTTAAACAAAGCCAGGGGAACCATGGGCGACTGCTGTCGCGCCTCGATCGGGAAGAAGACACCAAGCAGAACAACACCGGCGATGAGACTGGCCCGCACCGCGGGATCTCCCCATCCCTGGCTCTCCGATTCGATTAGCCCATACACCAATGCTCCTAATCCGGCCGTGACAACGAACGCTCCAAGCCAATCGACATTCGCCCGCGTCCCGCCGCGACTCTCGGGAATATGGCAGATCGAGATGCCGATCACAACCACCGCCAGAAGAACATTGATAAGGAACACCCAGCGCCAGGAAGCATGCTCAATGAGCCAGCCACCGAGAACTGGCCCCAGCGCGGTTGTCATGGCGGTGAATCCGGACCACGTGCCAATGGCTTGGCCGCGGCTTTCCTCGTCGAAGGAAGCACTGATAATCGCGAGGCTGCCGGGCACGAGCAGCGCAGCACCAATACCCTGAATGCTTCTTGCCAAGATCAGTTGTTCGATGCTCATGGCAAATCCGCATCCCGCAGAAGCCAGAGCGAAGGTCGCCACTCCCAGCAGAAAAATCAGGCGGCGTCCGAATAAGTCGCCCAGCGAGCCCCCGGCGAGGATCAGCGCCGCCAGCATCAGACCGTAAGACTCAACCACCCATTGCACATCCACAACCGTTGCGTGAAAGCTGGCCTGCAGCGCGGGCAGAGCGACATTCACCACCGTGCTATCGATGAAGGCCATACTGGAACCGGCAATCGTCGCGGCCAGAATCCAGATTCTCGCTTTCGCAGCAACAGGAGTCGCCCGTCCGCAAGATCGGATCACGGCCTCGTCACAAGGTGGTTTCATAAGCTGCGGTGACACCAAAAAAGTCTGTTGGGAAGTAATTCTGTCGAATCGCGGCGTCGCGTTCTGGCTGCAACCAAGAGTTTACCGGCGATTCATTGAGCCACAGCCTGTGCGTATTCAAAGTCGTTGACGAATCCACGATATTCGTCGGCGATTCGTGTAACGGCAGTCTCGCGCGTGATCTTGCTCCCGCGCCAGTCGATGAGCGGCTGCCAGAAGTCCGTGCGGCCAACGGCGAATCCATTAAATCCCGGAACGCTGGCTGCAGTCGTCAACCACTTGCGCACTCTTTGCTCATCCGCACCGCGACCGAGGACGATGT
>CAVXOO010000207.1:0-16820 GCA_963762945.1 uncultured Acidobacteriaceae bacterium
GACTTATTGCTCCCAACTGAAATCGACGCATCGATCGAAGCTGAATTCGATTTGGTCCGGCTCGCGTGCCCGGCCTGCCACGGCGAGTTGCGGCTGGAAGATTCCCGTTTGCTCTGCGTTTCGTGCCGCCGCGCCTATCCCGTCGTCAACGGCATTCCGGTGCTGATTGTGGAGCGGGCGGAGACGATCGCAGTCGAGGAAATGCTGCGACAACCGAATATTCTCCGCTGACCCTAGTGCTGGTTGTGCCGCCAATCCCAGTAGGCCTTCTTGTCTTCATCGCTGCGCTTGTTGAAGTCCATGTGATCGCGGTGATTGTCGTGTTCCCACTGCGCGTAATAGGGAGCTTCAGCGGCCCACACGTGGCGGTCGTGGTAGTAGGGATCGTAAACGCCGACGCGGGCCGCGCAGCCGGCGCAAAACAGGGGAGCAGCGATGAACGACGCCAAGAGGATAAAAGTGTAGAACCGCAACAATGAACAACGCATAGCAACCTCCGTTAGCCCTCGCCGGGACAATGCGCGAGGGTTTCGACAATAGATGCAGGCTGCCAGGTGCGGGTTGCCACAGCGTCAGATCCAAACCGTTTAGGGCTCATCCCGTTCCATCGCAGCAGTCAATTTGCGGCAAATGAGGAGCGGCCGATCACCGATGCCGCAGTTAATCCACGGCTCAATTGCGGCGGTAGAACGGCAGCACGATCAACGCTGCAATTGCGATGGCTACTGCCAGGGCTAGCGCGATCAGGCTGTAGAGGAGAACCAGGTTGGGACCTTGCGGCGGTTCGCCGGCGTGCGCGTCTCTCCGGCCGGTTTTGTCGTTTGGATCGGCCTCGGGGCGCTGGGCGTCATTCATATTTGAGGGCTTCCACGGGATCCATCTGCGCCGCGCGGGTGGCGGGAGCGGTGCCGAAGACCACGCCCACCAAGGTGGCCGCGGCCATTGCAATCAGCACGGAAAGCCACGAGATGGGAAAGTCGTAGTCGGTAAAGAGACGGATGGAAAGCGGCAGAGCGAGGCCGACCATGCTGCCGACGACTCCGCCGGTAAGCGAGATGAGCACGGCTTCGGTGAGGAATTGCAATTTAATCTCGCGGTAGGTGGCGCCCAGCGCCTTGCGGATGCCGATTTCGCGGATGCGCGAGCGCACGTTGGCCAGCATGATGTTCATGATGCCCACGCCGCCCACGGCCAGGGTTACGGCGGCCACCAGCACCAGCATTGCGGTGAGTGCATCGGCGATTTTTGCGGCGGTCACCAGCAAATCGGAGAGCGTCTGGGTCTTGTACACAGAATTCTTGCGGTGGCGCGCGTCGATCACGCGCACAATCTCTTTGGAGGCTTCGTTCACCTCGTCCATGCTCTGCATGGAGAAATAAATCTGGTTCACGCGCTCGGTTCCGGTAAAGTAGCGCGCCACCGAGTAGGGAATCAGGATGGTGTCGTCGGTAATCTCCGACATACCGAAGTCGGAGACGCTCTCCTTGAAGACGCCGACGATGGTGAAGGGAATGCCGTGAATCTGGAAGGTGCGGCCAACGGCCGCGTCGGAGCTGCCGTAACGCTCGCGCGCGAAGAGCGGGGTCACCACGGCGCATTTGATGTGCATGGCGTCGTCGGTCTGGTCGAAGAAGCGGCCGTCGGTCACGATTAGATTGCGGATGAACTGATAGGCGGGATCGACGCCGAGCACGACGGTGTCCCTTTGCAGGCCGCCGGGAAAACTGACGGGATTGTGCATCGAGAGCACGGGCGAGGAGTACATGACGCCGGGCACCTGCTGGTCCACGGCCTTTTCATCCTCGCGCGTCAGGTTATCGGTGTAGCGGGCCCGCTCCTCCTGAGTTGCGCCGCCGCCTGCGTACTCGACCTCGACCTGATTGGTGCCGATTTTTTCAAGCAGGGTGAGAACGTATTGCTTGCCGGTGAGTCCGATGGTGACAACCAGAATTACCGATGCGGTACCGATGACCATGCCCAGAGCCGTGAGCGCAAAGCGCGTCTTGCTGGAGCGGAAGCTGTCCGCGGCCAGCTTGAGAATCTCGCTCATCAACATGGTCCGGCGCGCGCTGATGAGGGTCTCTTGAAATGCGCTGCGCCGGGTCTGTTCGGTGACCGGATTCATGGTTTCCTTATCGACAAGATGCGCGGGAGAGCTTCGAGGCTTCTGGAATTGAGGCACAATATGGCTTGCCGCCAGACCGGCTCCCCTACTGATAGCTTACGCGCAGGGGCGCGAGTGGGAAACCCGCCTTGTATGCTTATTCTTCGCGCAATTTCCGCCAGAGTGCCGCCAGTGCTTCGACAGGCAAGGCTTCGGCGCGAGACTGAGCTGCAATGCCCGCACTTGCGAGCGCGGTCGCTGCAGCAGCAGATGTAACGCCGGCAGCACGCAGATTGTTGGCGAGGGTTTTGCGTTTTTGCGCAAAGGCCTGACGGAGGAAGCGTTGAAAACTGTTCTCGTCAACGCCCAACTCAGTGAAGCGCGGCCTAAACCGCCAGCGGAAAACAGTGGAATGCACCTTGGGCGGGGGCGAAAATGCCGAGGGCGGCAGCGTGAATAACGGCTCGGCTGGGCCGTACAACTGTATTGTCACGGAGAGCAGCCCGTAATCCCGCGAGCCGGGCGCGGCGGTCACGCGATCCGCGACTTCGCGCTGCACCATCAGTACGGCCAGGTCGAGCGCCGCGTGGCTGGCGGCGAGTTTGAGCAGGATCGGCGAGGTGATGTTATACGGCAAGTTGCCGGCCACGCGCAGCCGTTCACCGGCCTCGGCTGCGGCCTCGGCTGCCGCTGCGGCAAAATCGAATTGGAGCACGTCCTGCTCGACGATTGTCACGCGATCCTTGTCGCATCGTCCGCGCAATTCCGCGGCCAGCTCGCGATCGAGCTCGATCGCCAGCACCTTTCGCGCGCCGGTCGCGAGCGCATCGGTGATCGCGCCGCGGCCGGGGCCGATCTCGACCACCGTGCGTCCGGCCAAATCGCCGAGGGCGGCCACGATACGCGCGACAGCGCCGGCATCGACCAGAAAGTTCTGCCCGAGCTTTGGTTTGTGGGGCATCTGCTCCGATGGTAGACGAATGGCCCGGCCGCGCATCTTCCCGCCGTGCAAAAGCGGTGTGCAAGCACAGCTCTGGCATGTACAATTCGGAGTCAAGAAAACCACCCTCGAAAATCATGTCTCCAACCGGAGCGTTGAATGCAGAAAGATAGTGTCACGCCCAAGAAAAGCTCGAGCAGACAAACCGCAGTTTTTCATCTTATTTTCGGGACCTATCTGCTCTCGATGGGCATTTACAGATTCAAGATGCACGGCGGGGATGTTGCCTGGGCGTTCTGGCTCCTGGAAATTTTCGCGGTGGCTTTTGGCTTTCTCCTGCTTGTACTGGGCGTGTCTGCCTTGATGGGAGTTTCGTCGATTGGGCCCGTCGGCCATGAGAAGGTCATCGATTACCGCCTGGAACAGCGTGTTCGCGAGCGTTACGACGCAGAAATCCGCCAACTGACGTTTCTGGGATTCAACTACGCGTTTACTGAGGGCGAGTCGTTCGCGCTCTATCGAATCTTGTTGATTTTTCCTGCTCTAGTCTTAGTGGCAATGCTCGTCAAGCGGGAGATATTGGCTTTTGGGCCAGGAGGCAAAATCCTCTTGTTGATGCCGGTTTTTTGTTCGGTAGATGGCCGCACATTCGCACACCCCTTCGCGCTCGGAGTCAAATTCCAGACGGCATTTCGCAATGGCCAACTTTTGATAACCAAGAATTTCAAGAGCAATTGCTGCGAGACGCCGGAGTTTGTTGTTCAAGCCGCCAAAAGCAGCATCTCCGAGGCATGGCAGACGCACCAGGAGTGGCTGAACAAGCTCGATACAGATACCAATCCCGCAAATCGGGATCGTAGCTATGAAGCCTTCGTTGCGATATCGACCAGGGAGAACGACTTTCTGAAAACGCAGAGCTGAATTCCGGCGATCCCGCGCGCCGATCCAGCCAGAATTTATAATCAAGGCGGTAGCGAAGATTTCCCCTCCCCCAGCGCGCACATACTGCCGGCGGCGATATTGCGGCCGCTGCGGTCATGCTGGGGTTTGACCGTAGCGAAGGAAGACCGATTTGCTGATCGACTCTCACGCTCACCTGGACAGTTCGCGCTATGCGGACGACCGCGAAGCCGTGCTCAGCCGCGCCTGGGAGGCAGGCGTGGGCGCGGTGCTCGCGATCGGCATCGGGGAGGGCCCGGCCGAGATGCATCAGGCGCTCGATCTTTGCCGCGAGTTTAATGCCAAGCGCGAATGCGGAGCCAAGTTGCCGCGCCTCTATGCGAGCGCGGGGATTTATCCGCACAGCACCCCGGAAGCCAGCGACGAAGCTCTGGCCAAACTGGATGCGCTTCTCGGCGAGCCGGAAACGATCGCCTGCGGCGAGATTGGACTCGACTACTATCACGAAGGCGCGCCGCGCGAGGTGCAACGGCAAGGGCTCATCGGCCAGCTTGAGATCGCCGCCCGGCGCAAGCGGCCCATCCTCATCCACTGCCGCGGGACGAATGAATCGACCGACGCATGGCACGATCTTTTTCTGGTTTTGGATGAGCATTGGGCGAGGACTGGGCTGGGCGGCGTGATGCACTGCTTCGGCGGCGGCTGGGAGGAAGCGCGGCGCTCGCTCGAGATGGGATTTCTGGTCTCCTTTGCCGGCAACCTGACCTACCCCAAGGCGCAACCGCTGCGCGAGGTGGCCGCGCGCATACCGCTCGATGGAATATTGGTCGAAACCGACGCGCCCTGGCTGGCGCCTGCCCCGCAACGCGGCCAGCGCAACGAGCCCGCGCTCGTGGCCCAGACCGCCCGCGTCCTGGCCGGCCTTGTCAAGGTTTCCGAGGCTGAGATCGCGGACGCTACGACGGAAAATTTTTGCCGGCTGTTTCAGATTCGTCCAGACGTGGGAAACTAGAAAGAAACAAGCGGAGCTAGCGGGGCTAGCGGAGTTAGATTGGGGCCGTGCGGCTTTCGAGGAATCATCCCGCAGGGGCTAAAGCCCGGTTTCTTCGGCGATATTTAAGGCACGGCTGAAGCCGTGCCCTTTCAAAACAGGGCTTCAACAAGGGGTTCAAAAACAGGGTTTCGCGACAGGCTGTTGAGGGGTAAGAAAAATGGCACAGGACAACTCGTTCGACATTGTGAGCAAAGTTGACATTCAGGAGGTGCGCAACGCGATCGATCAGGCGATCAAGGAGATTCGCCAGCGCTTTGACCTGAAGGACTCGCACTCGGAGGTTACTCTCGAAGGCAACGACGCCATCCAACTGGCCTCGGCCAACGAATACAAGCTGGAGGCGGTGAAAGACATTCTCAGCCAGAAGCTGGTGAAGCGCGGCATCTCGCTCAAGAACCTGACCTACGGTAAAGTTGAGCCGGCCGCGGGGCAAAGCGTGCGCCAGAAGATCAGTTTGCAGCAGGGCATTCCGGTGGAAAAAGCCAAGGAGATTGTGCGCCTGGTGAAAGATTCGAAGAAAAAAGCACAAGCCAGCATCCAGGGCGACACGGTGCGAATCTCAAGCAAGGACCGCGACGAGCTGCAGGCGATCATCGCCATGTTGCGTGGGAAAGACCTGGGCCTGGATTTGCAATTCACGAATTACCGGACGAATTAGCTGGCCCGCGGTTAACAATCGCTTTTTCCTCGACCAATGCTATAAAATCGGAGAACTTTGAGCACACTGACGATAGCCGCGGCGAGGGAGGTCTTCGAGCTACTGCGGGAGGATCTGGTTGCGGTGGAGCAGGAGCTGGGGCGCGACGCGGCGTCCAGCGTCAGCACCATCACGGAGATCGCCGAATACCTTCGCGAGGGCGGCGGCAAGCGGTTGCGGCCGTCGCTGTTGCTGCTGGCGGCGCATCAGCTGGGCTTCTCGGGCCACGGCGCCATCCGGCTGGGCGCAGTGGTGGAGATGCTGCACACGGCGACGCTGGTTCACGACGACATCATCGACGGCGCCGACACGCGCCGCGGCCGCCCCTCGACGAACACTACCTGGGGCAACGAGAAATGCGTGCTGGCCGGCGACTGGCTCTACATGCAGGCCTTCAAGGTGGCGCTCGAGGAGCGCAACCTGCGCGTACTCGACCTGCTGATCGGCCTGACGCAGCAGATGGTCGAGGGCGAACTGCTGCAGATTCAAAAGCTCGGCAAATCCGTCTCCGAGGCTGAGTATTACGATCTAATTTTTCGCAAGACGGCGTGTCTTTTCGCGGTCTCGATGCGGCTGGGCGCGGTGCTGGCCGGGGCCACGGAGGAAGAGGAAACGAGCCTGGCCACATTTGGCCGCGCCGTGGGTCTGGCCTTCCAGATTGTGGACGACGTGCTGGACCTGACGGCCACCGAAGAGGTGCTGGGCAAGCCCGTGGCCAGCGATTTGCGCGAGGGCAAAGCCACGCTGGCCGTGATTCACGCTGCAGATCACGGCACCGCCGCAGATCGCAAGGCCATCCGCCGCGTGCTCGACGACCGCAGCTTTGAAAACGTGAGCCGCCAGCAGATTCGCGAAATTCTGGTGCGCAACGGGTCTGTCGAGTATGCCATGGCCGCCGCCGATCGCTACGCCGAGCAGTCGCGTCAGGCGCTGGCTCCGCTGCCCGAGTCCGAGTACAAACGGGCGTTGCTCTGGGTGCCGGATTTTGTGGTGGCGCGGGAGAAATGATAGAGACAGGGGATAGGGAGTAGCCAGTAGGGAATAGGGAGCAGTTGACAGCGACCAGCAAGCAGCCAACAGCAGACGATAGAAAACTCAATGGTGTGTCCAAGATGGTTGGGTGGATCCCAGTTGTCGTCCCTCAGGGGCTAAAGCCCAGTATTTTCCTGCATTTTTCGGCCCGGCTAAAGCCGTGCCCTTGTCACAAAACCGATTTCTGAAACACGCTCCAGCTACTGGCCACCAGCTACAGGAAAAACACACCATGAAAAAAGATTCCCCATCGCTCTGGACTGCGGTCGATCGTTATTTTGGCGATTTGTTCGCTCCGCATGATGCCGAGCTCGACGCCGCAATCAAAGCCAATCGCGCGGCGCATCTTCCCGCGATCGATGTTTCGCCGCTGCAGGGCAAGTTTCTTCAGGTTCTGGTCGAGATGACGCAGGCCAAGCGCGTGCTTGAGATCGGTTTGCTCGGCGGCTACTCGACGATCTGGATGGCGCGCGCGTTGCCGCGCGGCGGACGTATCGTATCGCTCGAATTTAGTCCGCGCCACGCGGAGATTGCGCGGGCCAATCTGCGCCGCGCCGGTTTGCTCCGCCGCGTGGAGATTCGCGTGGGACCCGCGCTTGCCAGCCTGCCTATTCTCAAAGCCGAGGGCGCCGGACCTTTCGATTTGATTTTTATCGACGCCGACAAGGACAACAATCCGCAGTATCTCGAATGGGCGCTCAAGCTCTCTCGACGCGGCACGGTGATTGTGGTGGATAACGTGGCGCGCCACGGTACGGTGATCGATGCGAAAAGCAAAGCGGGCGACATTCGCGGCACGCGAAAGTGTTTGGCGATGATGGCCGCGCATCCCCGCCTGAGCGCGGTGGCATTGCAGACAGTCGGCGTGAAGGGACTGGATGGATTTGCGATGGCGGTTGTGACGCGCTGAATGGTTACAGCAGGTCAATCAGCCTCTCGATAGGAATGGAGCGAGCCTCGGCAACGATAGCGAGTATCCCGTGGAGTGTGCCAGTTTTGATGGGATTGTGGTTAGGGACCGTGACGGAATGTCCCGGAGGTCCAGGGTAGAAGAGCCGGATGTGGCTTCCACGTTGGCGGGCGACCTGGTAACCGAGATGCGACAAAGCCCGAACCACTTGCGCTGCCGAAACATCCCGCGGCAGCTTCACGCCGCTTCGACCGCAATCGATTCGTCTTTCACGAAGTGCAGCGTGATGCGCTTCGGGCGCTCGGCTTCATCCTCGAAGTGCAGGTTTGCGGCCTCCAGAGCATTGGCGCGCAACTGCTCCCAATTGTCCGCTTCGGTGAAGATGGAGTGGCCAATGGCTTGCGCCGTGTATCCGCCCTCTTCCGCTTCGCGAACTTCAAAAACAATTTCCATGGGAACAGGATAGCGCAGATTCAAGGATTCCGCCCACTGAAGCTACTCCTCGGCCATGAGCTGGCGCAGGGCTTGGGCGTAGTGCTCGGGCAGGGGCTTGCGATTGAGTTGGTCGTCGCAGACGACGTGCACAGTTTCGCCCTCCGCCAGGAGCTTCCGCTCTTTTTCCTCTTGGTTTGCATTGCGGTAAATTCGATAAACGAATTTGATCACCGAACCGCGTACCATGGCGATTCTGGTTTCGATGAGGATCTCATCGTCGTAGCGCGCCGGCGAGCGGTAGCGGCAACGGGCTTCAATGACCGGCAAAATGCAGCCGTGATCGATTTCGAGCTTGCTATAGGCTAGGCCTGCCGAGCGGAGCAGTTCCACGCGGCCCAGTTCAAACCAGACCAGGTAGTTGGCGTAGTAGACCACGCCCATCTGATCGGTTTCTGCGTAGCGGACGCGGACTTGGGAGGTGACGGGCATGGCTTTCCGGGGTTTAGGTGTCAGGTTTCAGGTGTCAGGTTGCAGGGATCAGGACTCTTCAGTGAAAAGGTTGTTGAAAAGCAACCCCAGATCCTTCGACTCCCTGCGCTGCGCTCCGGTCGCTCAGGATGACAACTTGTTGTTGATGCAAGCTTCAAAATCGGGGCTGACTTTCGATCACCGCCGTCGCAACTGATTTTTGACTCCCGACACCTTTTTCACTGCTTGAAGTGCATAAAAATCGGCAACCGGGCGATGTCATTGAAGGAGATGACAAGAAAGAGAACCAGGATCATCAAAAAGGCCGCTTGATAGATCAGCTCCTTGATCCTGATGTCGATGGCGCGGCGCAGGACGCTCTCGATCAGCAGGAAGAGAATCATGCCGCCGTCGAGGATGGGAAAGGGCAGCAAGTTGACGATGCCGAGGTTGACGCTGATAAGGGCAGACAGCTTGAAGACATCTTCCCAACTGTGCGAGGTGGCAACTTCGCCGGCCACCTGCATAATGCCAATGGGCCCGGAGAGCTGCTTGATCGAAGCCTGATGCGTGAAGAGTTTCTTCAGCAGGCCAACAATCATCAGCGAACCGTCCTTGCAGAAATCCGCTGAGGAAGATATGGCGCTGCCAATTGGCATGGGCTCGAAGCGCGTGGGCGGCGGCTTCGGGGGTTCAGGCGTGAAGCCGAACCGCCATGAGGAGTCCACCGCATAGGGCTTGACCACGATGGGCGGCAGGACGACTCCGTTGCGGCGGACGGTGACGGCGATGGGCGCGCCCTTGCCATCCGCCAGGAAATCGAACAAAGCCGGAAAATGAAGTGCATGCCCGTCGAAGGCCAGAAGCTCGTCGCCTGATTCGAGGCCCGCCTGATCGGCGGGAGCTCCGGAGAGAAGGTTTGAGATGACGATCGGATCCTGATAGACCTGTTCGAAAATGCCTGACTCTTCCAGATCAATCCCGTCGCCGCCGGGATTTCCCTTTAGCTGGACAGCGGTTTGGAGCGACTGATCTCCGCGCTTGACGACGATGGGGACGGTTTGTCCGGCATGTTGATCGGCGAGGTCGTCGAAGGTCTGCAACTCGGGATTGGCGACGCCCGCGAAACTGGTAACTTGATCGCCGGGACGAAGTCCAGCCATCGCGGCGGGTGAGCCGGGTGTGATCCATTCCAGGTTCACGGTGCGGATGTTCGGCACTTCGTTGATGACGGCGAAGTAGAAGACCATCAGCACGAAGGCCAGCACGAAGTTCGCCGCCGGGCCCGCCACTCCGATCAACATCTGTTGCCAGCGGGGATGCGCCAGCAGCGAGCCGGGGTCGCTTGCGGGATTGGTCTCTGGCGCAGGCTTGTCGCCGCCCACCTCGAGATTCTGTTCGGCGGCTTCGCCGGTCATTTTGACGTAACCGCCGAGCGGCAACAGGCAGACTTTGTAGTCGGTTTCGCCGTGCTTGAAGCCGAAGAGCCGCGGGCCAAAGCCGAAGCTGAAGGCCTCGACGCGCACCTTGCAGAGCTTGGCGACGATGAAGTGTCCCAGCTCGTGCACCACCACCATGACGCCGACCAGAACCAGAAACGAGACCACGGCGATGACGATCGCCTGCAGATTGAATTGATGGAGATCGATATGAATGCCAAACATGGGAGCGTAATTCCTCTAAGCGAATCTGCGGTGTGTGGGCTCAGGCCAGCATCTGGCGCGCTCTTTCCCGCGCCTCGCCATCGGCTGCGAGGACTTCGGCAATGGTCGCGGGGTGGGCCTCAGGGGTTGCCGCAAGCACCTTCTCAATTGTACGAGGAATGCCCGGAAAGGAGATTTTGCGGGCGAGGAAGGCTTCGACAGCCACCTCGTCGGCGGCGTTGAGAGCAATGCAGTGCGTGCCGCCTTTTTCCGCTGCGGCAAAGGCCAGGCGCAGGCAGGGGAAGCGGTCGAGATCCGGCTGCTCGAAGTCGAGATGTGTGAGCGCGGCAAGGTCGAAGGTGAGGGAGGATGCGGGGCGCTCAGGATACGCGAGCGCGTAGAGGATGGGTAGGCGCATGTCGGTGACGGAGATCTGCGCGAGGATCGAGCCGTCGACGTACTCGACCAGCGAGTGCACCGTGGATTGCGGATGGATGGTGACGCGCACCTGGCTTGGCGCGACGTCGAAAAGGCGGCAGGCCTCGATGACTTCGAGTCCTTTGTTGAGCATGGTGGCGGAATCGATGGTGATGCGGCGGCCCATGACCCAGGTGGGATGCTTGAGCGCCTGCTCGGGAGTGATGGCGGCGAATTGGTCGAGCGGAAGCTGGCGAAACGGGCCGCCCGAGGCGGTGAGCCAGATGAATTTGACTTCGTGGTGCGCGCCCACGCGCAGGCACTGGTGCACCGCGTTGTGCTCGCTGTCGATGGGGAGGATGGGCACGTTGCGCTGGCGGGCCGCCGCAGTGAGGATTTCGCCCGCGGCCACCATGCATTCCTTATTCGCGAGGCCGATGGGCTTGCCGACGAGGATCGCCGCGTGCGTTGCCTCGAGGCCCGCCACGCCCACGATTGCCGAAACGACGAAGTCGGCATCATTGTGCGTGGAGCAGGCGATGGTTCCTTCTGTGCCGTGCACGACTTCAATGCCCGTGATGCCGGCCTGGTTGAGCCGCGCACTCAGTTGCCCGGCGAGCTCTTCGGTGGCGAGCGAGATCAGGCGCGGCCGCCAGCGGACGGCTTGCTGAAAGGCTTCGTCGATGTTGCGGCCCGCGGCGAGAGTGGCGACCGAGTAGCGCTCGGGAAACTGCTCGACGATCGAGAGAGTGCTTTGCCCGATGGATCCGGTGGAACCGAGAATGGCGAGACGCTTCAAAAGAACAGCCTCTAGCTCCTAGCTTCTAGCTTTTGGATTCGCGCTGGAAGAGAGGATGCGATGAATTGGTCACTATTTTTAGTCTAGACGATTTGCGCGGGATCAATCTCCGCCGCAGCGGCAGGTGGCGGCGAGCACTTCTGCAATGTGGAGCGCCTTTATGTGCGCCAGTTGATCGATCTGTTCGCGGCAACTGAAGCCATCGGCGACGACAATCGTGGTCGGGGCGGCGGATCGAATGGCGGGAAGCAGGCCCTGGTTCGCGATGGTCTTTGAGAGTTCGAATTTATCGGCTTCAAAGCCGAAGGGCCCGGCCATGCCGCAGCAACCGGCTTCGATGAGTTCGACGTTTGCGCCGGCCTCGCGAAGCAGCGCGATCTCATTCGCCGGGCCGCCGAAGACCGCTTTGTGATGGCAATGGCCGTGGAGGAGAATGTGCGCGCCTTCAAGGCGGCCGTTCGCAAATCCGGGAGCGCGGGCGGCGAGAAAGTCGGCGAAGAGCCAGACATTCTCGCTAAGACGTTTGGCGCGGGCGTTGTTCGGGAAAAATTCGAGCAACTCGTCCTTGAAGACACTGGCGCAACTGGGTTCGAGAAAGACGAAGGGCAAGCCGGCGTCGATTTGTGATGTCATGTGGCGGAGGACTTGCGCGAGATAAGAGCGCGCCGCCGAGAGCAGGCCGAAATCGTAGAGCGGACGGCCGCAACAGATGTGGCCGCGCGGGGTTTCGACGCGGAAGCCGGCGAGAGTGAGAACGGATTCCGCGGCCTTGAGCGATTGCGGATGGTAGTAGTTATTCCATGTGTCGGGCCAGAGGAGGACTGTCTGCGGGAGATCGCTTGTCGGCTCCCTGGTCCCCAAGTGCGAGGGACCAGGGGCACCCGCCACCTGCGGTAGGGCGGACTCTTGGTTGAGATTTGTGGAAGAATTTCGCGATTTCTGGAAGCTCTTGGGAGCGAGGCGCGGAAGTTGCCGCTGGCTTGCGATGCCGGCGATGCGCTTGATGAGCGGGCTGGTGACGGGGCCGGTGAGAATGGCGTTGGTGAGGGATGGGGCGAGCGCGCCGTAGCGGGCGAGGCGGTCGGCAAAGCCAAAGATGTAGTGGTGGAGCGGGTGCGGGCGACCCTTGTAACGCTGGGCGAGGAACTCGGATTTGTAAGCCGCCATGTCAACCTGCACCGGGCACTCGGATTTGCAGGCCTTGCAACTGAGGCAGAGATCGAGAGCGTCGTGGACGGCGCGGCTTTGAAAGCCTTCGCTGCGCAAGGCTCCTGCAAGCATCTCCCAGAGCAGGTGGGCACGGCCGCGGGTGGAGTGCTGCTCCTCACCGGTGGCGCGATAGCTGGGGCACATGACGCCGCCGACGGTGTTGCGGCAGGAACCGACACCGACACAGCGCTCGGTGGCGCGGAGGAGGGAGCCGTGGTCTTTTGTGTGAGAATTAAATTCTTCAATCAGGGAAGCTCCGATTAAGTTCCGGTTTTGAAAGGGCATGGCTTCAGCCGCGCCGCAAGCATCGCATAATCATGTCGGCTTTAGCCGCTGAGGGACTTCGCTTACACTTAATCACTCCATCTATAGTTTGGATCGAAGTTGGACAGTGACCACGCTCGCTGCGGGGCTGGTTCTAGACTTTCCAAGTCATTTGTGTTGGTCGTGGGCGTCAAGCGGGGAAATTTACATGAGTCGCAGAGCGGCGGCAGGGCGATGACACCGAGGCCATGGAACCAGGCAGATTCTTACCCAGCCTCTGGACTGTGAACCCGATATACATGGCCAACGTGATGCTGGCCACACCTTCCCGCTCGGCCACGGACATTTGCCCCCGACTTGAACTATTCAAACCGAAGTCACAAATCGTCAACCGGACACTGCAAGGCCCCAACTCATCATTGGGGCCTTTCGTTATCCGTGATACAGCAAGTATCCTTCACAAGAGTTAAAGCTCAATCACTAGGCAAGTGGAAGGCGTACACTTTGCCGTCATTGGATCCGACGTACATCATGCCATTCACCACCGCGGGCGAGGAATACACAGCGCCGCCTGTGCCGTAGCTCCACAGCCCAGCGCCGGTCGCCGCGTTCAGCGCAACGACGGTGCCTCCAGGGCCGCCGAAATAGACCACCCCTTTGGCTACTGCGGGTGAGGAATACAGAACACTTCCCGCGGTGCCATGGCTCCATAGTGTGGCGCCGGTCGAGGCGTCCAGCGCATAGAGAGCGCCAATGCCGCCCGCGGTGCCGCCTACATAAACCATCCCATTCGCCACAGCGGGCGATCCGAAGTAAGGCCCGATCTGTCCGTTCCTCCACAGCTCAGCGCCGGTGGCAGCGTCCAGCGCATACATGGAGTTCTGGCTGCCCGCATAGACCACCCCATTCACCAGCGTGGGCGAGGCCGACCATGGAAACTCGTCTGAAGACATCCACTGCTGGGCGCCGGTTGAAGCATCCAAGGCATAGAAGGCGCCAAACTCTTCTTGGCTAACGGAGCCGGAGCCGACATAAACCATCCCATTCGCCACGGCGGGCGAGGAATCCACCGGATCACCAGTATTGAAGTTCCACAGCATGGCGCCGGTCGAAGCGTTTAGGGCATAGATCTTATTGTCCTCGGACCCAATGTAGACTGTCCCATTCGCCACTGCGGGCGAGGACTCCACTGCGCCACCAGTAGCAAAGCTCCACAGCACGTGGCCGGTCGAAGCGTTCAGCGCATAGACGCTACCACCTAACGCACCAACGTAGACCACGCCATTCGCCACCGCGGGCGAGGACTCCACAGGACCGCCGAACGTGTGGTTCCACAGCTTAGCGCCAGTCGAGGCGTTGAGCGCATAGACGTTATCGTCGTTGGAGCCGACATAGACCACGCCATTGGCCACGGCCGGAGACGAGTAGTCAATCTGGGCCCCCGTCGTGTAACTCCAATCCAGAACGAGGTTGCCAACCGTAGCCGGGCCCAGAACAAATTCATACGGGTTAAAACCCGTGTGGCAGATATCCAAGTGAAACTGCGGCCAATTTACAACGGCAGTTGGCGACGGCGATCCGCATGATTGGGCGCTGGCTACGGAGCCGACGGTCATCAGTAGGCCCAAACAGCAGGTGGTTGCGAACTTCAAGGCGACACCTTGCTTCTTCATACGGTTTTTCTCTCCTCTTTTTCGCCGGAATTGCGGCGGGCAATCTTACACCTGTTAAGGACCTCCAGCGCAAGGTTCTTTTCTTTAGCGGGAAGAGGGCCCAGCGCGGTCCGCCTTAGCGCAGTTTCTGGGCTGCTGTAACCGCCTTGAAAGGCCGCGGCCTCAGCCGCGCCGATTGGCGCTACACGAGTCTCAGCCTTTAGGCCCTGAGGGACCCCTCAGCGGCTAAAGCCGATGCCTTGCGCCCAACTTTTCGGCACGCCTGAAGGCGCGCTCCCTTCAAAGCGGATACAGCCACTGTGAAATTGTTCTAGCCCAGCGCATAACCGGAACCTTGGCGATTCCTGATGACCCGCGCCAATTCTTTCCAACATTACCGTGGTTCCATCCTGATAGCTGGTCTTCCAGCCTGCATTGTGATCAGCAAAGATAAGCCACCGAATTGTCCTCGGGAAACAGAACATAGCGGATGTGATATTTATCCAGAATTTCCAGGGTATTCTTGATTCCGATGGCGTCAAGGTAGTCGGCGAAAACACCGTTGTACTCATAAATGTCGATGCGCGAATCGATGAACACACCGGAATGTTGCGCGCATTCCAGATAAAATAGCCGCCCCACAGACAGTCATTGAAGACGCGACCTTCGGGCCGAAACTGTCGCAAATAGGGAAGCGCCTTCACCGGATAATTTCTTACCGTATCGCGGAGCAGGTAATCGCTCGAGGGGAATCGCCAGAATCAGCCGGCCAGGACGGCAAGAATCAGAATTGCATTCAGCCATGGTCTGTCGACATCCCGGCGATAGCGAGGAAAAGAAATCCAACTCCGCCGCCAGCATCGGAGCCAGTAGAATTCCAGCCAGAAAAAGAAAGCGGCTATAAGTCAGGGCCGCGTAATATACCAATAATCAGAAATGCAAGCTCATCCACCCGCCAGCGCCGTTGGTCGCGTCAGCGCCAGGATCAAGGTGACCGCCAGCATCCCAAAGAGAATCTTGCCGCGCACGCCATGGAAATCGAGACTCATCCACTCGTCTACGTGGTTCACATTCAGCCGCTGACGAAAAGCGAAGTTGAAAGGATAGAAAACCAGGTGATAGGTATAAGGATTCAGAAACAGTCCAGCCACGCCAAGCCGCCCACTAACGCCAGCTTCCATCGCTGGCCTCGCGTCCAGGGCGTAGCTTCAATCCTTCCCCAGCTTCCTTGCAGAAAGCCCGTGGCGAAGAAGACCCAGAACAGCACCATGCCAATCAGCCACGAACCATGCAGATTGGCCCAGAGCACAAACAGAGGCGGCAACAACCACATCAAGATCCTTGCCTCGCCTGAATTGCATGAGGAGAAACAGTTCGGCGACGAGGCATATCCACCCGGTCAGCAGGGTGCGCGGCCCAAACGATACTGTCGCCAGCCATACCGCCAGCCATGACCGTCGACCAACGCAGCCTTCACGTTCTTTGAGTTGAGATAGGCCAGCCCGAACACGCCGAAAACAATTAACTCTACTTCTGTCACATTGACCAGATAAATGCCGCGCATACCAAACCATTGCCAAGCATAGTAATAAGGCAGTTCGCTGAGCCAGGCCTCGTTGATCCATCGTGACCCCAGGGCGGTGAACGAGTAAATGTCATGATGCACGACCGAGTGGCTCTGCACGAAGACCTCAGCGTTGCGCAAATGCCACCATATATCCGGATCGGCAATGCTGCTGCTGTCAAACACAAAAATCGATCCACCTAAGACCATTGCTAGCAGAACCGGAAAAGAAAATACCTTCTGCCATATACAAAAGCTGGGAGAAATTGCCCGCGCACGGCACGCGAAATTCGGCAATACCATCTTTCATCTGGAACCGAACGTAAAGGACTGTCCCGGCGGGTTGCGCGACTATTCATTGGCCGTTTGGTTTGCGGTTCTCTTCCATCTGAAGGAAACCAAGGAGTGGCCGCGGCAGCGCGGAGGAGTTTTCCAGAGCGCGCGCGGCGATGCGGAAGCCGCCTTCGACTTTCTGGCCGCGGCGCGATGTTCCTGCACTTCCGCCACGGGCGCGACGACAACACGCTCGACTGGCAATCGCAGGACGAGGCCGCGGCGCGGTCGATCGGCCTGGAGACGCGGGGCACGGCCGATCCCTCCTACTGGATGCGCACCTATTACCGGCACGCGCGCGTCGTCTACCGCCGCGCCGCGCTGCTGATGGAACACCTGCCCGCGCCGGTCAGTTTTTATCGCCAGTTCCGCCGCCGCCGCACGCCCATTGCCGGTACC
>CAVXOO010000208.1:0-40325 GCA_963762945.1 uncultured Acidobacteriaceae bacterium
ACATTCCGTTACCGTGTGTGCCCAGCACCAGGGCGCGATAAGCGGCCTCGGTCGAGTTTTCCTCGGGAACAGGCACGGGCGCAGCATGGAAGGGATCGACGACGACCAGATCCTCAGCAAAGGAGGCGGCCTGCGCAATCAATTCGCCGCGCGCGTCAAGCGCGAACGAGGAGCCGTCGAAGATGAGGCTGTCGTTGCCGCCCACCTGATTCGACATGAGCACGGGAATGCCGTCGCGGCGAGCGATGGCGGCCAGCATCTCACGGCGGACGGCGCGCTTGTCATGCCAGAACGGCGATGAAGAAAGGTTGATATGCACGGCCGGCTGCTGGCGCATCAGCTCTTCCATGGGATCGACGGCGTAGAGGCGGCGCGGCCAGAAGCTCTTGTCGTTCCAGGCGTCTTCGCAGATGGTGACGGCGAGGCGCACGCCATCGAGTTCGACGACCTTCTGCGATTCGGCCGGCAGGAAGTAGCGCTGCTCGTCGAAGACGTCGTAAAAGGGCAGGAGGCGTTTGTGCTGCTCAAGCAGTAGTTCGCCCTTATCGAGGAGGACAGCGGCGTTGAATGCCGGCTTCCACCCTGCCGGCGAAGACCGGCCCACCGTGCGCTCCGGGTTTCGATCCTGGCTTCCATTGGGCAGCGCTACGCCGGCCAGAACAGCCGTGGGAAGATCGCGCGTGGCCGCGGCCAGTTCGTCGACGGCCGTGCGGCAGCGGGCCAGGAAGCTGGGTTTCTCCAGGAGATCGGCGGGAGGGTATCCACAGATGGCAAGCTCGGAAAAGACGGCGAGGCGCGCGCCGCGGTCTGCCGCGCGACGGCTGGCAGCGACGATCTTCGCAATATTTCCGGTGAAATCACCCACCGTTGGGTCGATCTGCGCTAATGCGATCTTCACACTTCCAGTGTAAATCGGGCGGAATGCGCGCCCGTAGCGTGGATGCGCCGGGCCGGAGTTTCATGGTTCCGGCAAAAGTTGAGGTTTCAGCCACCACTCTCTGATTCGAGGAGACTTGTGAGAGTCCCAGCCGGAGCAGAGGTATTCAGGCCGTTGCTTCCTGACCCTGGGGTTGACCTGTACCAGGTGGCGTCAAACGGGCGATCCGGCTCCCTCCCCAAAAGGGGGATTCCGTCGTCGGGAACCGCCGCTTAAACTCCCAATTGCAGAGCTTCACTCACAGGACGCCCCCCTTGAATTAATGATTCCTGAGGATTGGCACGAAGTATAAGAGCGGTAGGTTTGCCGGGGAGGATACCATCGAAGCGCACAGGCGATTAGGCGACCTTTTAGTTAAGGCGAGGATGGTCAAGGAAGAGGACGTTGCCCGGGCGCTGGAACGCATGCGCACGCATGGTGGCCGCCTCGGCGACAACCTCGTGGCCCTGGAAGCCATCGATCAGCAGGCGCTGGAACGGTTTATCCATCGCATTCCCAAGGAACCGAAGAACATCGCCGAGACCGGCATTGAAGAAAGCGAACTGCTGGCTCTGCTGATGAAGGCGATTTATACCTTTGGGCTCAGTTCCGTCCCGCAATATACCGAAGCCATTAAACTAGCGCCGCAAATTGTGAACGACCTGACGCAGATTGCCATCGAGCGGCAATTGCTGTACACACTGGGGTCGCGCAACGGGCAAAATTCGATGGGCATCACCTACGCCATCACCGACGAGGGACGTCGCTGGACCGTGGAGGCGATCAATCGTTCGGGGTATGTTGGGCCCGTGCCTGTGCCGCTGGAGGATTTTGTAGAGATGATGACTCTGCAGAAGCCGACCAATGAGCGCATTACCCCGGAGCGCATCCGCAATGCGGTCAAGGACCTGGTGCTCGAAGACGAGATCATGGAGCAAACCGGGCCGGCGCTGAATTCGGGCCGGGCGATTCTGCTTTATGGGGCCCCGGGAAACGGCAAGACCTCAGTGGCTCTCAGTTTCGCCAGCGTCTTTCACGATCTGATTTATGTGCCCTACGCCATTATGGTGGAAGGCCAGATCATCCGCTACCACGACCCCCGCGTGCACATTCCCATCTGCCCGACGCCCGATTGCGCCGACGACAGCCAATCGTTTATCCGGCGCGAGACCTACGACATGCGCTGGCTCTCCTGCCGCAGGCCCTTCGTGATCACGGGCGGGGAACTGACGCTGGAAATGCTCGACATGCGCTACGACCGGGAGGGCCACTACTACGAAGCGCCGCTGCACATGAAGGCCCTGGGCGGCTGTTTCTTCATCGACGATTTCGGCCGCCAGCTGGTGAGCCCGGCCAATCTGCTCAATCGCTGGATCGTGCCGCTGGAGAACCGCGTTCGACTATCTGAAATTGCACACCGGCAAGACCTTCAGAATTCCCTTTGAAGAACTCGTCATCTTCTCCACCAACCTGGAGCCGGAAAGCCTGATGGATCCGGCCTTCCTGCGCCGCCTGCCTTACAAGATCGAAGTGAGTCCGCCGGATCTGGAACATTACCGGTCGATTTTCGAGAGGGAATGCGAGCGGCATGGCCTGACGCTGCGCGACGAGGTGTTCAATTTCATGGTGTACATGGTGAGGGAAGAGATGGGCATGGATCTTGCCGCCTATCACCCCAAATTCATCCTCGATCAGGTAGTGGCAACCTGCCGGTTCCTGGGATTGATTCCCGAGCTCAAGTCGCCTTATATCGATTACGCCATCAAGAATCTGGGAGTCCGGAAGAATCTGAAAGCCCAAGCCGTACCTAATCCGGAGCCGGAGGGCGCGAACAAGAATCTGTGCATGGTTGAGAATGTAGAAGCCAGCGAAGAAGCGTCGCGGATTTTCTAGGGCAATTCTTCTATCTAATTCTGAACCGTTTTAAGCCTGGAATCGCTCTGAAACCCGACAATCGAAGGTGGCTCTTTGTGTCGGCCCACACCCCCGGCGGATTATGAGCCGGTGCCGGAGAAGACCACTGCGATCGTACGCATGATGATCTTGAAGTCCAGCCAGATACTCCAGTTTTCAATATAGGTAACGTCCAGCGAGACGTAGCTGTCGAAGGATGGATCCTGGCGGCCCTGCACCTGCCACAGGCCGGTAATGCCCGGAGTGACGTCGAGGCGGCGCAGATGGCTGAGGTTATACCTACGCACTTCGCCAGCCAGGGGTGGCCGCGGGCCCACAATGCTCATGTCGCCGCTCAAAACGTTAAAGAACTGGGGCAGCTCGTCCAGGGAATACTTGCGCAGGAAGCGTCCCAGGCGGGTGATGCGGGGGTCGTTTGAGATCTTGAACAGCACGCCGTCGCGCTCGTTCATGTGCATGATCTCGGCGCGGCGCCTATCGGCGTCGCGCACCATGGTGCGGAACTTGATGCAGCGGAAGACCACGCCTTTTTTGCCGATGCGCTCGGAAGCGTAGAAGACCGGGCCTGGCGAATCGATCTTGATCGCAATGGCGACTGCCACCAGCAGGGGCGCAATGGCGATCAGAGCCAGGACGGAAAAAACCGAATCGAAGACACGCTTGAAGAAAAGCCCGAGTTCGGGCACTTCGCCGCGGTGCAGCGGCATGGTGGGGAACTGGCCAATGTACTCGATGCCGGTGCCGCAGGCCATGCCGTCGAACATCTCGGGAACCACGCGAAGATCCACGCCATAAGTGCGAGCCTGCTCCAGCACGTCCTGCACGATTCTGCGTTCGCAGGGCGAGGAAAAGAAGATCTCGTTGAACAAAATGCTTGCGGGTGTTCTGGAAGAGGGAATCGAGCGTACCGACGACGTCTTGCTCAACTCCTGCGATGTGGGATACCGGGCCGGGAAGCTCGATGAAGCCTTTGAAGGTATATCCCAGATGTTTGATGCTGTCGAGATGGTGGCGAAGAGCCTGTGCCTCCATGCCGGTGCCGACTATGAGCACGTTGCGCGTATCCAAACCGCGGTCGAAACGCCGATAGAGGAGTATGCGATAGACCAGCCGGCGCAGACCCAAGGCAACGGCGACCAGAAGAACGGTGGTGACCACGATGATGCGGGGAATATCGTTGGCGTGCGCGACGTAGAGCGTCCCCGTCAGCAGCAGACCTGAAGTGAAACATGCTTGCGCGCTGAGCCTTTGTTCGTGCAGGAAATTGGTAAGCCGTGCCGGCGTGTATAAGTGCATGCGGCGGCTGGTAATCACCAGCGTGAAAGCGAAGCCGCACACCATCGCGAGCAACGTCCACATGGAACGGCCGTTAATCAGGGTGCCGTGCCAGAATCCCCGGGCTTCGTCGATGGGAGTCGAGTGAAACTTGATGATGGTGGCCACGGCTGCGGCGACGATCACCGTGAGGATATCGAGGAAAACCCAAAGCCTTATCGCCCCGCGCGAGCTGCGCGTGGGGCTGCCCGAAACACCGGATTCCCATTCGGCAGACAAGGCCAGGGAAGTTGATAGCCTCTGCCAAAAATCCGAACTCGCCATATTTAAACGCAGACCTCAAACTTTCTTCAAGCGCGTCAACAGCGGGCTTGGGGGACATCCCAACACGAAAAAACACAATCCCAATCAACCCAGGGGAGACAAGGGTGGAACTCAGTGACTTCGAGGCCCTTTAAACAAAAAGAATGACTCTCTGCAAAGAACAGCTGCCGGCTCTTGAAAGCCCCTCACGTGGGGAATGCGTGAATTGCCGCCCCAGCGGATTCTGCACAATTCAAGCGCATTAAGCTTTTTTAAGCTTCGCCCACTCACGTAGCGAGCTGCAATAGAATTGCGAGACCGATGGGTTACGACAGGAGCAAGACCAGGTTACGGAACGGTCATCCGAGCATTCTCTTACTAGAGTGAATTTTACCTTACCAACGTTACAAAAACAATAAACTCTTTATTCCGAGGGCAATACGTAAGCGTCAAGAGCCAAAAACTCCTGAATTTCAGGGGCTTGGGAGGCAAGGAATGCCTTAAGCGGACCAAAGAAAAGAGCCCTTCCCAGGTTCAGGAACAGGATGGTATCGGCCAGTTCGCGGGCGAAGCGGGTGTCGTGCGTGACCACGATGCTGGTGAAGCCGAGCTGGCGCTGCAGCCGCTGAATGAGGCTGCCCACGCGGCGCGCAATCAGGGGATCGACCATGGTGGTGGGCTCGTCGTAGAGCACCACCTCGGGCTGCGCGGCCAGGGCGCGCGCCATAGCCACCGCCCTCTTGCGGCCCGTGGACAGGCTGGCCGGCAATTCATTGGTTACATCCTCGGCGCCCACCAGGGCGATGAGCCGGTTGACGATCTGGTCGATCTGGCTATCGTCGAGGCCTCCGCGTTCGCGCAACGGGAAGGCCACATTCTCCCTCACGCTCATCGAGTCGAACAAGGCGCCGTTCTGGAAGACCATGGTCACGCGTTTGCGGATGGCGCGCATCCCCTCTTCGCCGAGACTGGTAATCTCCTGGCCCTCGATGTGAATGGACCCGGAATCCGGCTTGAGAAAGCCCATCATCATGCGCAGCGAAACAGATTTTCCCACGCCGCTGCGGCCCAATATGCACAGGGTCTGGCCACGATTGACCGAAAAACTGACCTCTTCGAGGATGGCCCGGCCATCAAAGGAGATCGAGACCCGATCAAACTGGATGATGGGATCGAGCGGCCTGGGTCCGGGCGGAGCAATGGAGGGCGGACCTTTGGAGTCCTCCAACTGCCCCAGCGCATCAAGCTCCTCTTTCAATGGTTCCAGAGGATCGGGTTGGGGATCGGGTTGGGAAAAAGCGTCCGGCATACCCTCCAGAACAGATTACGCGATGCGGCGGCCCTTGGACGACGCTGGCCCGCATTCCTCGCATGCGGCGAGGGCCTGTAGCGCCGGTCTCCTGACCGGCTGTAGCGGGCCCCGCAGGGTAGTCAGCGGTTGTAAAATAGGCCATTTCACTTGCCGTCGAGTCATCCGTCGGCAATGCGGCGGTAACGTCGCATCTGGAACGCCTCGGCCCGTTCGAGATCGGCCGGCGTATTCAGATTAAGGAACCAATGCACCGGCGGCCGGCCCTGCTGGTCCCAAACCTGGCCGGATTGGACAAGAATCTCTACGGCAACGCTGCGAAGAGGCTGCTCCAGGCATCGAGAAGCCGCCTGAAACGCGGTAAAACAGCCTTTTCGCCCTGCGTCGAGCTCGTTTTGCAGCACGCCGAGAGCCGCGCGGTCGATGACAACGGGAAAGGTTTGCGCAAATCCTGAAACCGAGGCAACGGTCACGGCGCTGCCTGTGATTCGCGCGTGGCGAAGAAGGAAAATCAGCAGGGAGGGTGGAAGAAGAGGCAAGTCGACAGGCAAGAAAATCGCATAACGCGTGGAAGTGGCGGCGAGTGCGGCGCAAATGCCGGATAGCGGACCGAGCCCCGGCGCGGCGTCTTCGATGACGGGCGCGAAGGCTTCAAGCGGTGCGCGCGCAGAGGGCTGAACGCCGGCGATCGCCCCCGGAAGGCCGGCTTGCTCGAGAATTGCAAGCGCGCGCTCAACCAAAGGCCTGCCCGCAAACTCGAGGAGCGCTTTGTCGCGGCCCATGCGGCTGGATTGGCCGCCTGCAAGAACGAAGCCGCCGGCGTCGGACTGCGACGGAGCGACAGGCGAATCGTGGTTGGGATCACGGAGGCGGATGGAGCCCGTGTGGGGGGTGCGAAAGTCAATCAACATGCACAAAGCCACCGACTTGCCCACGCCGCTGCGACCATGAATGCAGAGGGTTTGGCCGCGATCCACATCAAACTTCCGTCCTCCAGAACGCGGCGGCTGTCGGAGGCGATGCCGACCTGGCCGAGGGAGGTGAAGGGCTCCCGGGAGGGTTCCGCGTTGGAGGGAAAATCGGACATGGCCCAGATTCAGATTCCGCGGCGGGAGTAGAAAATCTAGAAATAACTCAGCCTATCGAATGTTCGCAGAGGGCAATTCATCGCCTGGATCGGGTAGGCGATCCGGGGTGTTGCGCAGAATCTCCAGGAAATCCACCTGATCCGCGCCTTGCGATCTCCGCTTGAAGAATGCTTCGGCGGTTTCCACCGAACTGATCTTCTGCGCGACCGCGAGGGAGACCCACTGGTTCAGCGAAACGCCATCTTCTTCGGCGAGCTTTCGAGCTGCATTTCCCAGGGAGGGAGGTAGTTTGACCGGAATCGTTGCCTTATTCATTGCAGCACCTCCACTACAAAACTCGCGGGACTCACAACACGCAGGTGAAACCGTGAAGCGGCGGGAAGAAAATCCCTGAGATTGTGCGTGACGATCACGTCCGCGCGCCCGTTGATCGCCGCGTCGAGCACCATCTCGTCATTCACGTCCTGCATCTGCGGTCTCCAGCGGTAGTAGACCTTGACTGGCTCAATGATAGCAGCAATTCCAATCAGGAAAGAGGCTGTGCGTTCCGGCGACATGCCATGAACGGCGCGCTGTTCGTCCCGTCCCAGCACATCCTCATATTCCAGGAAAAGGGCCGGCGTGGCCAACATCTGAAACGAGCGGGCATAGGCCAACTGGAGCAGCCGGTTGCTGGCGCCATTTCGGCTGCGCATCGCCGAGACAATCACGGAGGTGTCAAGAACGGCTCTCATGGTGGCTGATCGCCCCAGGTATTCTCATCAAGATGACCGGTTGGGGTTCGTGGTCTCCGACGCTTTCGCGAAATACGCCGAAGCATGGGACACTCAAAGTTTATGGCTTGGTCGAGGGTGGGCTACCGCCCAGTAACTTCCACCCATTGCCGCTTCTGGGCCCGTATATCTGCCAGTCCACAGCCCCAGCTACATACTGCATACTCACAAGTTCTACACATCCGCGATAATAGAACAGCGGTTGCCCCAGTCCTCGGCCTTGAGGAAACCTGGGGCACAAGTTCATTTGCCAACCTCCTCCAGGAAACGAATGAGCGAGACAATGCCCAACTCGAAGTTCTTCAGGTGGAACTTTTCGTTCGGCGCGTGGATGTTGTCGTCCGGCAGGCCGAAGCCCATCATCACGCTGGGCATGCCGAGGTGCCGATCGAAGTCGCCGACAATGGGAATCGAGCCGCCGGAGCGGATGAAGACCGTGTCTTTGCCCCAAACCTCATGCAGGGCGCGCGTGGCGGCCTGGATGTAGCGGTTGTTGACGGGAATCAGGCATGGGTCGCCGGCGCTAATCAAGCGCATTTCCACGTCGACGCCGGCGGGTGCGATCTTTTCCACGTAGCTCTTGTAGAGCTCGTAGGCCTTCGCCGGGGTCATGCCAGGCACCAGGCGCATCGAGACTTTCGCCGCGGCTTTAGCCGGGATTACGGTTTTTGCGCCGGCTGCGATGAATCCGCCAGGCATGCCGTGTACTTCGAGCGTGGGCCGCGCCCAGGTACGTTCCAGAACGCCGTAGCCCTTCTCGCCGACCAGTTGCTTCGAGCCCACTTCGGCCTTGCGATACTCCTCCTCGTCGAAGGGCAGGCTGTGCCATGCAGCCAGCTCTTCGGGGCTGGGAGGAATAATGCCGTCATAAAAGCCGGGGATGAGAATATGGCCGTTCTCGTCCTTGAGCCTGGCGATGATCTGGCAGAGCGCGAAAAAAGGATTGGGCGCAGCGCCGCCGTACATGCCGGAGTGCAGATCGGTTTTCGCGCCGCGCACTTCGAGTTCGGTGTAGATCATGCCTCGCAACCCGACGCACAAAGTGGGCAGGCCCGGAGCAAACAATTCGGTGTCGGAGACCAGGGCGAAATCGGCCTGGAGGTTGGCGGGCTTTGAGGCGACATATTCGGCGATGGTTTCGCCACCCACTTCCTCCTCGCCTTCAAAGAGGACGCGCACATTGAGGGGCAGCGAGCCGTTGGCGGCCATCAGGGATTCAAGCGCCTTGACCTGAGCCACAATCTGGCCCTTGTCGTCTGCCGAGCCGCGGGCGTAGAGGTTGCCGTTGCGCTCAACGGGTTCGAAGGGCGGCGAAAGCCACTCGTCGAGCGGGTCGGTGGGCTGCACGTCGTAGTGGCCGTAGATGAGCACCGTCGGCTTGCCCGCGGCATGGAGCCAATCGGCATAGACTAGCGGATGGCGTCCGTCCTCTGATTCCTCGGGCAAAGTGCCGCCCGCAGCGGCCCCTGGTTCAATCAGGCGGGCATTTTCCATCCCGATGCGCTTCAACCCGGCGAGCAAACTCTCGGCGGCCTTGCGGCAATCGCCCTTGTTTTCGGGTAATGTGGAGATGGACGGAATGCGTAGCAGGGCCTTCAGTTCATCGAGAAATCGGGGATGGTTTTGGCGGGCAAATGCAACAGCGGCAGAAGTCATTGGATGCTCCCAATTCAAAATTCTCACAGTCAAAACAGGAGTATACAGCCTGCCAACACCAAGCGTCCGTCATCAAGGAAAGGGATCATTTGCCGAAGAGTGAAAGTTTGTGTATTTCTGCGCATCCTTGCTGTCTGATCCTTTTCGTTGTCGCCATAGCATTGGCTGTGGGCAGTGCGGCGTGTGCGGCGCAAAGCCGCGATGGCAGTCCATATTACGCAAGGAAGAATACCCTCGGAATTCTTGGCGCCTACTCCTGGGATTCGAGCCATATGCTGCTGGGCGCCGCGGACAACCGCGAACTGCTGAACGTTGGCATCTCGTACAGCCGGAAGCTTTGGATGAACCACGTTGTGAATTGGCAGTACGACGGGGAGTTGCTGCCGGTGGCTCTCGAGAGCGATCCGGTCGTGCTCGACACGCTCAACTGGACCTCGCCTACAGTCATGACGGAGAGTGCTACCGTCGCTCAGGTCGGTCCCTGCGTTCCGTCGTCGGGAAGCTTCAGCAATGTGCTGGACGGCACAACCTACAGCTATACATACTCGCTTGCCTGCACTCGCCAATGGACCATCGGCCAGGCCATGTCGCCGGTCGGATTTCAGTGGAACTTTCTGCCGCGCCACAAGACGCAGGCGCTGCTGGAAGGACACGGCGGCTATATGTATACGACCAGACCGATCCCGATCGCCCCCGCCGGTTCATTCAACTTCACCTTCGACATCGGCGGCGGATTCGAAAGATTCCTCTCGAAGTCAAGCTCGATCCGTGTCGAGTATCGCTATCACCATCTTTCCAATCACAACACTGCGACGGAGAATCCCGGGATCGACAACGGTCTGATCCAGGCTAGCTACTGCTTTCGGCTCGGGCGAAAATAAGCGTCAATAACGCGCCACCGTGGGATCGACTTCGACCGACCAGGCGTCGATACCGCCGCCGAGTGACTGTGCCTTCTCAAAGCCATTCCGGCGCAGCCACACGGTCGCGTTCATGGAGCGGACGCCGTGATGGCAAACCAGGACCAGCCGCTCTTCGCTGTTGAGTTCCTTTGGGGCGCGGGCCGGCACTTCGCTCAGCGGCAGGTGCAGGCTGCCTTCGATGCGCGTGGTCGCGAATTCCCATGGCTCGCGCACATCGATGAGCCGGGCGCTCTTGTCGCGCAGAATTTGGGCAGCTTCAGTAGGGGAAATCTCGAAGCTCAGCATGATTCCAGTTTAGCCGGACATGCTCAGACAAGAAAGCGTTGCCGGCCGGCCTGCGCGATTCCTGGGTCGGCTTTTGGCGGAAAGGGCAGCCAAAAGTAATAAGCTATTGGATGAACGGAACGCGCCTATGCTGAACGATGTGAAAGTCCTGATCGCCGAAGACGAGCCCAATGCTCTGGCTGGCCTCGCGGAGCTGATCTCCGGATGGGGATACCGCACCGAGACCGCGCGCGACGGCATGGAGGCGTGGGAAAAAGCCCTGGCATGGGACCCGGCGATTGTGGTCACGGACCTGAAGATGCCGCGCATGGATGGAATGGGACTGTTGTCCAAGCTGGCCGAAGGCGGCACCGGCATCAGCGCGAACATGGCCGTCGTGGTGCTCACCGCGATGGGTTCGATTCAACTGGCTGTCGAGGCCATGAAGCTGGGTGCGTACGACTTTCTGCAGAAGCCGGTCGATGCCACGCGGCTCAAAACCATTCTGGCCAACGCCACGCGCCAGCGGGAGACGACTATCGAGCTCGAAGTGGCGCGCCGGCGGCTGCGCGAGTCGGGCGTGCTGGGCAGGCTGGTGGGCGGCTCGCGGCCGATGCGCGAGATCTTCGGGCTGATCGAGCAAATCGCGCCCTCGAAGGTGCCGGTGCTGATTACCGGCGAAAGCGGCACCGGCAAGGAACTGGTGGCGCGCACGCTGCACGATCTCAGCCCGCGCAAGACGCGGCCATTTGTCGCGGTCAACTGCGCGGCGATTCCTGAGACGCTGATCGAGAGCGAGATCTTCGGCCACGAAAAGGGCGCATTCACGGGCGCGATCGACCGCAGAATCGGATGCTTCGAATTGGCCACGGGCGGAACGCTGCTGCTGGACGAAGTGGGCGAAATGCCCGCGGGTACGCAGGCCAAGCTGCTCCGAGTCCTCGAGGAGCGCAAGCTCCGGCGGCTGGGCTCGCGTACCGAGCAGGAGGTGGACGTGCGCGTGCTCGCGGCCACCAATCGCGATCCGCACCAGGCCGTGGCGCAGGGCCATCTGCGCAGCGACCTCTATTACCGGCTCAACGTCTTCAACATACATATGCCGCCGCTGCGCGACCACATGGAAGATCTGCCCGCCATGGCGGAGGCCATGACCGACGAGATGAATGAGAAGCACGGCCGCAAGGTTTGCGGCATCTCGGCTTCGCTGCTGGCCCGGCTGATGGCCCATAACTGGCCGGGCAATGCGCGCGAGTTGCGCAACACCATCGAGCGCGCGGTGATTCTCTGTCCCGATGGCGCGCCGCTTGATACGGGGCACTTGCCGGCGGGATTCGGCCCGGAGCAGAACCTGGGTTCTTCTCTGCTCGATGGCAACGTGGTAGCGGTGCGCGTGGGCACAACCGTTGACGAGCTCGAACGCTTGCTCATCCTGCGCACACTCGAGGCCACGGGACAAAACAAGACTCGCGCCGCCGAAATTCTGGGCGTGAGCCTGAAGACTCTGCACAACAAACTGAAGACCTACGGCGCTGCCCGCGAGATGCCGGTTGCCTGAGGCCCCTCGCGCCGCTGGGCGCATTGTTCCTGCCCCCTCATTCCTGCGTACAATCATCCCAAGCCCTCCCGGCCCATAAGTCATGCGCCTGAATACAAAACTCGTGCTGGCGATCTCGGCCCTGGTCTTCCTCATCGCGGGGGTGGTGTCGCTGATCTACGTGCATCAGTTGGTGAAAGCCGCCGTGCAGCAGACCTACGAGACCAATCTGATGGTGGCGCGGCAGGTGCGCTTTGCGCTGCAGAACGCGCTCGAAAGCGGTCTCAGGGACCGCACGGTCGATCCCAACAATCCGGGAGAACTGGAGGAACTCGTCGCCGAGACGGTGCGCAACGATATCGAGTTGCAGTCGGTGCTCGACTCGGTGAATCGTTACTCGGCCACGGTCTACGACGTCAACATCGGCGACAGTCGGGGCGTGACGCTGCTCAGCACTAATGCCGATAACGAGGGCAAGCCGCTGCCCGTGCGCCCCAGCTACGAACAACTGCTCAAGGCCGGCCCCGTGCGCATGATGGCCGAGGCTCTTGGACACCCCACGGTCTTTAACGTGGCGGCGCCGCTTGAGAATAACGGCAAGCTCTTTGCCACGGTGAATGTGGGCGTGCATACCTCGCTGCTGCGCGCGGTGTACGAGCCGCTGCTGCGCAACGCCATGCGGCTGATGGCGTTGGCCCTGCTGGTGGCGCTGGCATCGGCCTTCCTGCTCAGCAACCTGGCCCTGCGCCCGCTCACCGAGATTAGCCGCCAACTGGATCGACTGACGGCGGCAGAAGGGGCGCCGCCCGATGCCAAGACGGCATCAGGACAGGATGTTGCGGCGCTGGTTTCAACCAAGATCGAGAAGATCGGCCAGCGCATGCGCAACGTGGAAGAGGTCTACTCCGCATTGCGCGAGAATCTCGATCAGATTCTCGGCAACCTGCAGGATGGAATTCTGCTCTTTACCGAGGACAAGCGCGCAGTTCTGGTTTCAGAGGCCGCGCGAAGGTTTCTTGGCATCGATCGCGATAGCATCCTGGGCCTGCACGCGCGAGAAATCTTCTTGAACGCCAACGTGCTGGGCCGCACCGTGCGCGAGGCCGTGGATGCCGGCGTGAACATGGTGCAGGAGGAGATTCGCACCGAAAACGGGCGGCGTATCCAGGCCTCGGTGGATTTTATCTACGACGATGAGACGCACCGCGGCCTGGGCGCTTTGGTCACGTTGCACGATCTCGAGTCGGCGGAGAGGATCGAGTCCGAGTTGGAACTGTCGCGGCGCATGGCGGCCATTGGGCGGCTTACGTCGGGCGTTGGGCACGAGGTCAAGAATCCCATCAACGCCATCGTGGTGCATCTCGAGCTTCTGAGGTCGAAACTGGGCGAGGCGGAAGCGCCTGCGTCGCGGCATCTTGAGGTGATCGACGTCGAGATCCGGCGTCTGGACCGGGTGGTGCAGACGCTGGTGGACTTCTCGCGTCCTGTCGAGCTCAATCTGCGTGAGCAGGATCTGCGTCTGGTGATCGGCGACGTCCTCGCATTGTCTGCCGACGAGCTGACAACGCGCCGGGTCAAGCTGGTGAGTCTCATGCCGGAGGAGCCGCTGATCGCCAAGGTGGATGCCGACCTGTTGAAACAGGCAGTGCTGAACGTGATTCAAAATGGCGCGCAAGCCATGCCCGAGGGTGGGCTGCTGGAAGTGACTCTGGAAGAAGAAGGGAACAGCGATGCCGGCGTCCTGGCTCCGCCGCCCGCCAATGGGCAGGAGCGGCCGCGTTCCCCGCGCTCGGCTCCCGGCTTTGCCGTTCTGCGCATTGCCGACGAAGGCGAGGGCATCCCGGAAGAGATCCGCGAAAAGATTTTCGATCTTTATTTCACAACCAAGAGCGGAGGCAGCGGCATTGGGCTGGCGATGACCTACCGCATTCTGCAATTGCATCACGGCAGCGTGGACGTACAATCGAGACAGGCCCGGGGAACGGAATTCCGGTTGCGCATTCCGCTTGCCACAGCGGACCGGAGACGCCGTGCTCCACAGCCGGCGAGCGCAATAGACGAAACGGGGTTGGGGAGATGAAGTCGCCTGCCAGGAGCGTTGCATGGCTGCTGCCTTTCTTGCTCACGGGCTGCTTCGAATTGCCCCTTCATAAGAAGCATCCGCTGCCGAGCAATGGGCTTGCGCCGGGTATTCAGACATCGCAATCCCTTCAGGTGGTCAACGTTCCTCTGCCTCCCCGAGACACCGTCGTCGCCGGATATCCCATCTACAACATGAGGTTGCAGGCGGAGCCGATCCGGCCGCCCTCAAAGCACAGAAAACCGGCGACTCCGGAAGACGCGGCGAATGCGGCTGAGCTCGCGGCGCCCAATCCGCCGGCAACCAATCCGGAAGTGAGCGCCATTGGGCAGCTCTCCGCCGGCGATCCAGCAGACTTCCGTCAGCAGACGGAGAATTCCATCGCGGTGATCGAGCGCCGGTTGAATGGCCTTAATCGCAACTTGAGCGACTCCGAGCTGAAAACCGCCGATCACATCCGCGAGTTTCTGAAGCAGGCCCGGGCAGCCCTCGCCTCGGGCGATGTGGAGGGAGCGCAAACCCTGGCCGGTAAGGCCCAGGTGCTGCTGGCGGAGCTGACGAAGTAAGGCTTTTTCTGTTGCGCCTACTGCTCGCCCCAGCTCAACTTGCTGCGCAATGCGTCAAAAAAACCGCTTTCGCCCAGGCGGATCAGCTTGACGCTGTGGCGGGAGCGGCAGCAACGTATCTCGTCGCCGCGGCGCAGTTCCACCTTCTGCTGGCCGTCGATGGTGAGCAGCGCGACATCGGGAACGCCTTCGACGCGAACGGTGAGCGAAGCGTCGCCGCGCACCACGATGGGCCGCAGCGTGAGCAGATGCGGGCAGACCGGCGTCACCACCATGGCATCCACATCCGGCGTCAGAATAGGGCCGTTGGCGGCGAGCGTGTAGGCCGTCGAACCCGTGGGTGTGGAGACGATGACGCCGTCGGCGCGAAAGCGCGCCACGCTCTTGCCGTCCAGCTCTACCGCAAAGTCGCCCATGCGTGCGATGTCGCCTTTCGAGACCACGACCTCGTTCAGAGCCTCGAAACTCGCCTGCTCGGCGCCGTGGCGCCAGAGCTCGGCGTGCAGCATGGCGCGTTCGTCGAGCGAGTGGCAGCCCTCGCACCAGTTTTCCAGCGTGGTGTAGAGATCGGCGAGGCGCACTTCCGTAAGGAACCCGAGAAACCCAAGGTTCACGCTGAGAATGGGCGTGCCCACGGTGGCAAAGATGCGCGCCGCGGCCAGCAGAGTGCCGTCGCCGCCCAGCACGATCACCAGATTCGGCGCATGGAGGGGCAACTCCGTGCGGTCCATGGCCGGCGCGGCATCGGTGTAGCTGCTGCTCTCGCGGTCCAGCAGCGGTTCGTAGCCACGCTCGCGAAGCCACAACACCAGTTCGGGCAAAAGCCGCTTGAGTTCCTCGCGATGGGGCTTGGAGACAATGGCGACGCGGGTCATGGCTTCGAGTGTAATCGACTGCCTCCGCCAGGAACAAAAACACGGCGCGGCGGGAACGGTGCCGCGAAAATTGCTGACAATTTCGGGGTTGCGGCTTTATATTGGCTCGACAACAAACTGTGGAGCCTGTTCGTCGGCAATGCGATCGGAAAAGTGCTGCCACTGACCGGCCAGAACCGCAGCACTCATCAAGCTGCAATGAAAGGAACCAGCAATGGATTGGTATCTGATGGTGTGGAGAAAGTACGCCGAATTCGATGGCCGTTCACGGCGCAGCGAATATTGGATGTTCGTGCTCTTCAACTTCCTGGTCACAATTGGGCTGGGCGTCCTCGGCGGCATAGGACTTGCGTTTATGCGGGAAGCCGGAGCCGTCGTGGCCGTCCTGTTTATTCCGCTTGTCCTTTATGTCCTGGCCGCAATTATCCCAAGTGTGGCCGTTGCCGTGCGCCGTTTCCACGACATCGGCAAAAGCGGCTGGATGTTGTTGTTGTTGATCGTGCTCGGCGCTATTCCTTTCCTGGGGATCGTCGCAGCCGTGATCCAAATCGTATTCCTCTGCACGGATAGCGATCCCGGAATCAACCAGTACGGCCCCAACCCGAAGTTTCCCGAGCAGGCAGCCGGAGCTTTCGCCGGCGCTGCAGGCTTCCCGGCGTTCAGTAATTCCGCGCCGCAACCGTTCGCAGGTGCGAGCGGCGCTGCTTTCTGCACGCGCTGCGGTGCCAGAAAAAGCGGCGCATCGACGGTCTGCGGTAATTGTGGCGTATCGGTTTGAGATTGTCTGGCGGGTGGGCGGGCGTCGCAGGCTTTGGCCTGCCGTCGCTCGCATCGCTTCGTCCGGATTCCAGTTCAGGATCGCCGCGCATAAAGCAGGAACTCGTGGTTGCCTTCAGCGCCGGTGATCGGCGACGGGATGGTCTCGACAACGATCCAGTCCAGCGAGCGCACGCATTCCTGCACCCTGTCGATCGCCAACTGGTGCGCGGCAGGATCGCGCACAATGCCGCCCTTGCCCACATGCTCGCGGCCAGCCTCGAATTGCGGCTTGACGAGGATGACGGCCTCAACAAGAGCAGGCGCGGCGGCAAATACCGGCCCCAAAAGCAGCGTGGCGGAGATGAACGAAACGTCCATCACCAGCAGCGTGGGTTCGGGATTTCCCTCAGGGGCTAAAGCCCCACTTTCATTGTGCTGCATTTTCGGCACGACTAAAGTCGTGCCCTGACACTTCTTGCAGCCCGAAATAAGCTTTTCCGCAGATGGAACAGCCAATGCTCCCGGCTCTAAAAAACGCGCATTGGTGCGCTCCATGAGCTGAACGCGCGGGTCATTGCGCAGTTTCATGTCGATCTGCCCAAAGCCGGTATCGACGGCGGTAACGCGCGCTGCGCCGTGTTTGAGCAGGCAATCGGTGAAGCCGCCGGTCGAGGTTCCGATGTCGAGGCAGGCGCGGCCCTTCACATCAATCTTCCAATGGTCCAGGGCCGCGGCCAGCTTTACCCCTCCACGGCTCACGTAAGGCTGATCCTCGCCCAGCAGGCGGACCGGAGCGTCCTCGGCAACCGCGGTCCCGGCCTTCACGAGCTTCTGCTCGTTGACGAGCACGCGTCCGGCAAGAATCAGGGCGCGGGCGCGCTCGCGGCTCGCCGCCAGCCCGCGCTCGACCAGCAGCAGGTCGAGACGGCTCTTGCGCGGACGCGTTTTTGCGGAGCCCATCTCTTGGTCCGGCGACTGTCTCCCGCGCGTGTTGTCCGCATCGGCCATCGGTTCTAAAAATCCCATCAAAAAATCAAGGGCCGTTCCCCCCGGGGGAATGGCCCTTTCCATAATTGCGCCGCCGGTTTTCCGGGCGCGATTTCTGTCTGGCTAGGGTCTGTTCACACTATTGGGGTGGATGGCGCTGCTGGCGCAAATCGCGCCAGACGAGGCTGAGCCCGAAGGCTGTGGTGACCCCACTGCCGAGGGCGAAAACGAAGTATGGCGCGATTTGCGCCGCAGCCCGAAGGGACGGGGCCAGTTTTCCCGATTTCGTTGTCGCTCGTCGCTCCAGTGATTGACCGCAGCGCGCTCCTCGCTCCTAGAACTCAGAAAAACTGGCTCCCGTCGCCACCATCCCAATAGTGTGAGCAGACCCTACGGAAGCGCCTGAAGCTGGCATTCCGCAAGGCTGTAGTTCGCCCCGTAGGCCGTCACCAATTTCGACACCGGAAGGTTGCACGGCTGCCCATAGCCCGGCACGCGGCTGGAGTAGTCATCGTTACCGCCCGAGCCGTTTTGCGAGGTGGTGCGGATATCAATCGGAAGGCCTTCGACCAGAACCGTGGTGTCGGCCTGGTCAGTGATCGTGGGGGTCGAACCGATGATGGTGATGTAGGGGCTGTCGGGCGAGTTGACGTATACCTTGGCGTAATCGGAGTTTTGCGTGCTCACCACGGTGCGCGGATGGCCGACCACAGGAATCGTCTTTTCTACAGTGTGAGTTGACAGATTCACAACAGTGACCGTGCCGTTGCCGGTACCGCTATCGTCGTTCTGGTTCGCGCTATAAGCTTTGCTGCCGTCGTAAAGCACGGTCACGCTGGCCGGATCGGGATTCGCAGTGTTGCCCACGTGAATTGTGTACGTGGTCCCGAAGGTTGGGCTGTCGTTGCCGTACTCATCCAGGCTGACGTCGATCACGCTGATGCTTGCGCCGTCGAAATCGGCCACTACGAGCTGTTCAGTAGCGGCGTTGTATTCGGCATGAATGGGGCCGGCGATAGCCCTCATGCCAGCGGTGCCATTGGGCGGGGCGGTGGGAATCCCCGCAGGCGCGCCCGGCTCGGCGGCATCGGCCGCCAGGTTGTTTACAGCGGTCAGGGAGAGGGGCAGAATCGGGTGGCAGGTCACCAGTTGGCCGTTCTGATTGGTGAACGGCGCACACTGATCGAGCGAATTGTTTTGCATGTTGATGACCGAAATGGTGTCGCTGCCGCGATTGAGGACGAAGAGCCGCCTTTGGTCGGAGGATGGCACCGCGTAAACGGGGCACAGTGCATTGGATGAGCCAGTCGATTTGGCAAAGGGATCCAAAGCTAGAACCGGATCGGCGGTTCCTACCGAAAGTTCGATCGGCGTCGCCGTGCCGTTGGCGCCAACGGCTGTGGGCGTTAAACTGCAGGTCATCGGCGCGGTATCTGCAACGTTCTGGTTCAGGACATATTCGCGCTGGCCTCCCGACGCGGCCGCGCCGGCGATGAACATCGGCATGGTTGGGGCGATCCCGGACGAGGCCACGGGAATCGCCTTCTGAAAGGCCTGCGGCGATCCGGTGAAGAGATCGACGACGTCCCCATTCAGGTCGGTTGCCCACAAGCCCGAAGACGGCGGCAACAGGTTTACGATCCTGGACGTGGTCGAAAGAGAGGAGAAAGTAACCTGCCGGGTCTGCAGCGAGGTCGAGAGAGAAAAGTTGGAGAGCGTACCGTCGCTGTTTAACGTGTAGCCGGTGGCGCCGATTTCGTCGATGGTAAAAGCAGTCGGCCCGGGACCGATCGTGGCTTCGGTCAAAATGGTGTCACCCGAGTAATCGATGATGGTGACCACACCATTACTGGTTGGCGAGCCCGTGGACGAAACCACAACCGCGTAGGATGCCGGCTGCGCGGCCGGTCCGTTCGTGCCCACCGGCGTAATTGTCGGCCTGTAGTTATCGCCGCAACCTGCAATCCCTACCGCGAGTGCAAGCGCCGCAACTGCCTGGGCTCCAAAGGCGCGCCCCGGCCCTGAAATGATGGGAAAAAGCCTCATGCGGAATCGTTCCTGCTTTCTTGCTGATTGTAAATCAGCGGGGTGGGCAAAAGCGCGCACCGCTCGCGCTCATGCTTGCGACGCGCAAAGAACAGATTGGTCACCGGCCCTCGGGTCAGACTTAGAAACGCGTTCTCCTTCGCCGCGAGCGCAGGATACGATGAAGCGTGCTTGAGAATGAGCTGAACTGGCAATCGAAGCTGGTGTTGCTTGCGGTGCTGCCGTTCGCCGGCACTGAAGTTGTGCTGGACACGAGTTGGTGGGCCTCGCATGCGGCTCCGGTCGCCCTCTGGACCGTGGGCCTCAGCGCCCTGCTGGGTCTGGTGACGTGGAAACTGAGGGCAGCAACTCCCGCAGCCGCGCTCACCGGCGCGCTCATCACCGCCAGCCTCATCTTTTCCACGGCCGTGGTTCCTTATCAGCCCTGGCACACGGCCCTGGTTCCCACGCTGACCGTGGCCCTGCTGGCATTTGTCTCCACGCGTGCCGGCCGGAGGAAGAAGCAGCGGCTGGGAACTGCGGAGGGCCACAGGGGCCGCTCAGCCTCGCAGATCGCGGCCAATCTGGGACTCGCCGCGGTAGTGGCAAGCGGTCCCGTGCAGTCCTGGCTGATGGATTCGCGTTGGCTGCCACACCTTGCCGCCGCACCGGGCTTGTTCTTCGCCCTCACCGTGGCGGCTCTGGCCGAGGCGGCGGCCGATACCGTGTCCTCGGAGATCGGCCAGGTGCTCGGCGGGCCTCCGCGCATGATTACATCTCTCAAAGCCGTCGAACCCGGCCGCAATGGCGCTGTCAGCCTGGCCGGATCGATCGCCGGAGTGGCAGCCGCGGCCCTCGTTGCCTGGACAGGAATGTGGGCCCTTGGCGGCGGCCGGGAGATGTACAAAGTAAGTTCGGCGGGAGCTGTCTTCGGCCTGTTCTTCGACAGCCTGCTGGGCGCAACGCTCGAAGAACGCGGCTGGCTGAACAACGACGCAGTGAATTTTCTCTCGACGGCCAGTGCGGCAGGGTTTGCTCTGGCGCTGCTTTGCGCGATGCATTGAGCCGGCGAGCACTCACGCTCGCACTCACACTCACACTCACACTCGCACTCACACTCGCTCCCTTGTTCCCTCGTCCCCTGTTTTAATGCAGATGCAACCGCCAGAAAGTGTAGCTCAGAATCTCATGCGCGATGCGCTCGCTTTCCAGCGTGGTTTCTTCCACGGCCGGGCGCGGCCGCGGCGAAGTCAGCACATCCAGCCCTTCTGCGGCGCAAATTTCGTGAATGCGGAACATGTGCGTGTCGTCGCTCACCACCACCAGGCGGTGCAACCCGTTCACGCGCGCGATCACGGCAATGCGGCGGGCCGATTCCTCGGTGTTGCGGCTTTCGGTCTCGGCGATAATGGCGCTTTCCGGCACGCCTCGGCTTATTAAATATTCGCGGCCCACCGAGCCCTCGGTGAATTGATCGCCGCCGGGGCCTCCGAGCGTGATGATCAGCGGAGCGAGGCCGCGATGGTAAAGCACCAGCGCGTGGTCCAGCCGCGCCCGGTAAACCGGGGAGGGCCGGCCGTCGTACTCTGCCGCGCCCAGCACGCCGATAGCGTCGGCGGGCGCTGCGTAATCCTGATGCGCGTAGCGCTCGATCTGTGCGTAAACCCACCAAGTCCAGCCCAGCGCCGCGGCCACAATCAACAGCAGCAGCGCAATCGCTACGCGAAAAGTTGCATGGCCACGCTTCGGCTTGGATCGTACGGGCATAGGACAGGTTTCAGGGCTCAGTGGGGAGGCCGCATTTCGCTGCTTCTAGTTTCGCACTCCACCCCGAAACTTGGTCCCTTGTTCCCTGCCGGGGCCCCCGGCGGGCGATTTGTGCCCGCTGGGGTGGCTTGTTCCCTGTCTTTATCGCTGCAGCGCCATGACAATCTCGTGGGTAGGAATCGCGCCCTCGCGCAGAACCTCCCACCGTCCTTCTCCCAGCGAGAGATCGACAATAGTCGTGTGCTGAGCGCGGCCGGTGGGCCCGCCGTTGACAATCAGGGGAATGCGATCCCCGATCTGGTCGCGCACGCTGGCGGCATTGGTGCACTCCGACGCGCCCTGCAGATTGGCCGAGGTAGCCGTGATGGGCAAACCCAGCCGCTCCACAACCGCGCGCGGAATCGCGGCATCGGGTACGCGCAGGGCTACGTTGCCCGTATTGGCTGTCGAGCGCAGCGGCAGCTTGGTTCCGGCGCGGACGATGAGGGTCAGCGGGCCCGGCCAGAAACGGTCGGCCAGCTTGTCGAGCAGCGAATCGGAGCCGCGCGCCAGCTCGTAAGCCTGCGACAGATTGGCAATCAGCAGCGACAGCGGTTTGTGTTTCTGGCGCGTTTTAATTTGATAAATCTGCTCCACCGCGCGCAGATTCACCGGGTCCACAGCCAGGCCGTAGAAGGTGTCGGTCGGCAATGCAACCACACCCCCCTTGCGCAGGCAGGAGACGATGTAATCGATCCGGTCCGGTTGGGGTTCATCGGGATGAACGCGTAATATCTCCGCCGACAAGCAGGCCTACCTCGTTCCCGAATAAAAAGAAGACGTTACAAGTTCGGAAACTATCACAGCACCAGCTTCGGTGCAAGTTTGTCTGGCAGCTATTAGCTTCCAGCCGCTAGCTCCGAGCCGCATTTCTCACCAGCGGCGAACCCGTACCGCCGGTCTCCAGACCGGCTGTAGCGGGGGTCTCCCGACCCCCGCGGCGCAGACAGTGGTCGAAATAGGCCCATTCTTCATGCCATCGAGAGACTCGTGAAGAATGCGGGCTAGAAGCTAGTAGCTAGAAGCTAGTGGCTGCTCTTAGAATCGCCACAGCGCCCTGAGGTGATCTGCAATGCCGGTTCGCGTGGTGGAAAGCAAAGACAATGCGCGCCTGAAGGAGTTGCGGAAGGCGCTCGCCGCGCCGGGCCGCGACGCACGGGGCTCGGCGGGCCGCGTTGGCATTGAAGGGCCGCATCTCGTCCAGGAGGCGCTGCGCGCGGGCCTGCGCGTCGCCACGATCTTTGTGGCGCAGGGTGCTGAGGGGTTTCTCGACTCGCTGCCCGTGCCGCCCGAAACCGAAATTCTTCGCTTGCCAGCGAAACTGCTCGCCTCTGCGCTCGCCACTGAAACTCCGCAACCCGTTGCCGCGCTAGTCGAGCCGCCGGATTGGTCGTGGCCGCATATTCTCAATCAAAACCAGAAAATAATCATCGTCGTGCTGGCTGGCCTTCAGGACCCGGGAAATCTCGGCACCATCCTGCGCTCGGCGGAGGCCTTCGGCGCTGCCGGCATAGTCAGCCTGCCGGGAACCGTGAGCGCGTGGAACCCGAAGGCCGTGCGCGCCTCGGCAGGCAGCGTCTTTCGCGTGCCCGTGCTCTTGGTGAGCGAACGGGACTGCTTCGAAAAGTTGCATGACGCCGGAGTGAAGATTCTTTCGACCGCCGCGCACGGCGCACAGCCAGCCGATCACGTCGACCTGACCGCGCCGGTGGCCTTCATCATCGGCAACGAGGGCAACGGAGTGCCCGCCGATCTTGCCGCGAAAGCCGATGCCAAAATCACGATTCCATGCCCCGGTCCGGTAGAGAGCCTGAATGCCGCCGTCGCGGCCAGCGTGCTGCTCTATGAAGCAGCGCGGCAGAGATCGACTCCCATGAGCAAGCCCTCGGGTAAAACGCGACACTCATCCAAAAGCCCGCTCCATGCAGTGGCAGTGGTGGGAGGAGCGCGGCGATGAGTCTGTTCGATAGCGCGCCAGATATTCCACAGCCCTCCTCCAAAAGGCTGCCCCACGCAGTGGTGCCGTTGGCGGAGAGAATGCGCCCGCGCTCGCTCGACGAACTTGTCGGTCAGGAGCATCTGGTCGGCCCCGGCAAGCCATTGCGCGTGCAGATCGAGCGCGACGACGCGACTTCCATGATCTTCTGGGGTCCGCCTGGAGTGGGAAAAACCACCCTCGCCAAAATCATCGCCGAAACCACGAAGGCCACCTTCATCGAGTTCTCCGCGGTCACTAGCGGCATCAAAGAGATCAAGCAGGTGATGGTGGACGCCGCGCGCGCTGCCGAGATGCACTCGCGCACTATTCTGTTCATCGATGAGATTCACCGCTTCAACAAGGCGCAGCAGGACGCGTTTCTGCCCTACGTCGAGCGCGGCACCATCCTGCTGATCGGCGCAACCACGGAGAACCCGTCGTTCGAGATCATCTCCGCACTGCTCTCGCGCTGCCGCGTGTATGTGCTCGAGCCATTGAAGGAGGATCAGATCGTAACGCTGCTCAAACGCGCACTGGCGGACAAGGAACGCGGCCTGGGTGCGCTTGGACTAAGTGCCGACGACGATGCATTGGAGTTGATTGCGAGCTACTCAAGCGGCGACTGCCGCTCGGCCTACAACGCCCTCGAAGTTGCAGTCCAGCTCGTTCAGAACGACAAGAAACTCACCAAGGCCGTAGCTGTCGAAGCTGTCCAAAAGCGCGTGCTGATGTACGACAAGGACGGGGAAGAGCACTTCAATCTGATTTCCGCGCTGCACAAAAGCGTGCGCAACTCCGATCCTGACGCGGCGCTCTACTGGCTCGGCCGCATGCTGGCCGGCGGCGAAGATCCGCTGTATCTCGCGCGCCGCATCGTGCGCATGGCGATCGAGGACATCGGCCTGGCCGCGCCGGAGGCGCTCAATTTGTGTCTCTCCGCGAAAGATACTTATGATTTCTTGGGCTCGCCGGAGGGCGAGCTGGCGCTGGCCGAGGCCGTGGTCTATCTGGCGCTCGCGCCTAAATCCAACTCCGTCTACACGGCCTGGGGCGCGGTGCGGGACGATATCGAGCACACCCGCCAGGAACCTGTCCCGCTCCACCTGCGCAACGCGCCGACCAAACTGATGAAAGACCTCGGCTACAGCGAAGGCTATCGCTATGCCCACGACGAAGCGGACAAGGTCGCCGACATGGACTGCCTGCCGGAATCGCTCCAAAACCGCCGCTACTATCTCCCCACACAAGAGGGACGCGAGAAAAAGTTAGCTGCACGGATCGATGAGATTCGCAGGATTCGAGCGGAGAAAAGATCCTGATATTTTGGGCCAATGTAAGTAAGTGACTGTTAAGATCTCGGGCCGCCGAGATCTGTTTGTTGTGTCATCTAGTTATATGTTGATTCTCAGAGGCTACAACCGGTCTCATAACTGCCTCGGCTGCTCGCTGGGCGAGTATGGGACCCAATAACAAGGCGGGCCCCATGCAATTGGCGGTTTGATGCCGCCGATTTATGAGACAGGCTCCAGGGAGTTGAATGAGAATGCCAATACCTCAACGTCCGCGCATCGTGTTCTATGTCGATCCCAAGAGATGGCCCCAGGGGCCGATTCCAACGGCTCCGAACGTTCCTTGGACAGGATACCGGTATGGCCCCTATATTTGGACAATCCAAACAGCTCTGTACCTGCAACGCGCCGGTTACGCGTGCGAAATAAGTTCGGAGTTGCCGGACGACGGTATCGTGGTCACTCACAGAGAATGCTGCACATTCGGGGACTCCAGATTGCTTCCGGACCGCCGGCGTTTTCTGATTGCGATAACAGCCGACTACGAGCCCTATTTGTACGCAAACCTGCAGATAGTTCAAAATCCGGCCCAGGCGTATTGGTACAAGAACTGTCATTTCTTGTTGCATTGGCCGGAACCGGGCGTGAAGCCGCGCCTGCCGTCACCTCGATTTAAGAACATCAGCTATATGGGGTTTATTAGTCAAGTTGCCCCAGAGTTACGGACCGAGGAGTGGGCCCGCCAAGTTCAGAACCTCGGCTTGAATTGGTCGCCGCGAGTCGAAGGGTTTCATTTTGACGATGTGTCAGATTATCAGTTTGGCGATGGTTCATGGAACGATCTATCTGAAGTTGATGCCGTTGTGGCAGTAAGAAGGTTTTCTCCGCATTCTACGTTTGACCATAAGCCGGCTTCCAAACTGGTAAATTGCTGGTTGGCCGGGATCCCCGCCATACTAGGAGCCGAGTCTGCTTATCGCGCCCTAAGGAAGAGCGAGCTTGACTATATTGAAGTGCATTCTAAGGAGGAAGTTATTGAGGCATTGGTCAAGTTAAGAGACCACCCGGAGCTGCGCACGGCGATGATAGAAAACGGTTTGCAGAGATCGAAAGAAGTCAACGCCGACGCTACCGTGAGGCGGTGGATGCGCTTTCTCGATGAAGTCGCGATTCCTTCCTATTATTATTGGGTAGATACACCCAGGATCATGCAGATAGTAAGTATCGCGGATAACCGTATGTCGTATCTCGCAAACCGCTTGCGCCGTAAGATGAGCTCAAGGCGCGATCGCAGTTAACGGCACGATCGCTATTATTGCCTAACATTTGAAAAACATGCAAACTGCAACGAACACGGCGATCGCGACCACCCAGAAGATGCCCCTCCAAATTGCCCGGACAACCAGCGCCTTTCTATGTTGCTTGCGTTCGCTGTCCACATTCTTAATGTGCTCGGTTTGATCATGCTGAAGCTGGAGAATCGAGTCGCTTTTTAATCCGCGCCTCTCTATCTCATTGTTGAGCGCCGAACGTGCGGATTCCGTTAATGAATCCGAGTCCTTGATAAGCTGCGCGAACTCGTCGTCCGAATAGCCGTGATATACAACTTCGAAATCTTGCATTTCACGAGTGTAACTCACGGATCGAATAACGCCGGACAACCTTTACTCCCACGAATTCACAACCGGCTTGGCGATATCGTCGAGGCAAACTCCGCTTCCGCTGAAAAACGTAACTCCAGAACCGTAGCGGCGTCGTTATTTCAGTGCCGCGCCTTGCGGCAGTTTGGCAACCGCATCTAGAACGATGCCCGGCGTAAGCACCTGCGGCAGGAGCTGTGGGCTCTCTTGCCCAGGGGTATACAGAGCGTAGACCGGCACTCCGCTGCGGCCGAGCGCGGCAAGCGCCTGCGTGATCGCAGGGTCTTCGCGGGTCCAGTCCGCTTTAAAGAGGGCCACATTCTTTGTCCCAAACGCCTGCATCACCTCCGGCTGACTGAGGGCGACACGCTCGTTGACTTGGCAACTCAGGCACCAGCCAGCCGTAAAGTCCACAAAAACCGGCCGGCCGGCAGCGAGAGCCTGCTGGACCCCCTCGGCCGACCAAGGCTGCCAAGTGGCACTCCGTGCCTCTGAACTTTTGGAGGAGAGTTGCTCAGGTTGCGTGGCCAGCTCGCGAGGCGCGGTGATGCACGCGGCAACTGCGGTGAGCAGCAGCAGCGCCGCGACGATCGCCGCCCAGCGCTGCCCCGGCCAGCGGCCCAGGAACCATCCGGCAACTGCGAGCAACAGGAAGATGGCGAGGAGCCCGGCGAGCAATGCCGCGCCGTAGGCTTGCGCCACAACCCACACAAGCCAGATGACAGTCGCGAAGATGGGAACCGAGACAGCCTGCTTGAGGATCTCCATCCAGGCGCCGGGCTTGGGCAAGAGGCGCGTCCACGCGGGCTGGAGAGTGAGCGCCACGTAAGGCGCGGCCAGACCGAGAGCGAGCGCGGTGAAGATGCCGAATGTCACGATCGCGGGTTGGGCCAGCGCGTATCCGATGGCCGCTCCCATGAAGGGCGCGGTGCAGGGCGTGGCCACGACGACGGCCAAAACTCCCGTGAAGAAGCTGCCCGCGTAGCCTTGTCTTGCAGCCAGCTCGCCGCCGGCGCTGGTCAGCGTGAGGCCAATCTCAAATTGCCCTGCCAGCGAAAGTCCGAGGAAAAACAGCAACGCTGCCATGAGCAAGAGAAACACCGGCGATTGGAATTGGAATCCCCAGCCCAGCGTTGCGCCGGCGGCGCGCAAGCCGAGCAGTAGCCCAACAAGCGCCCAGAAGGAGACGAGAATGCCCGCGGTGTAGACCAATCCGTGTGCGCGAAGTTTGTGCCGCTCCTCCGTTCCTGAGTTCACCAGCGCCAGCCCCTTCAAAAACAAAACCGGAAACACGCACGGCATCAGGTTGAGCAGCAGCCCGCCGAAAAAAGCAAAGAGAGCGGTGCTGGCGAGCGCAGCGAGAGAAAACGCAGGCGCAACAGCCGGCGCGGCGACAGTCCCGAGCGTCGCCGCGATCTCGTAGTTGCGCCCGCCCGCGAGTTCGAGCACGCCCTTCAACTGCGCCGGGTTCGTAGCGAGGTTCGCGTCCTTCTTAAGTTCGAGAACCAGGCCCGTTGGCGTCGGCCTAACGGTTTGCGGCGCAGGATTGTCGAGGATGTCCTCGTCTTCCGGAAAAAACTCCGCCTGCGTTTCGCGCTGTCCGGTCGTGACGGCAAGGCGGAGGCCCGCAGGCGTGGGCTGGAAGACAGCGGTGTCGCCCGCGGGCAGCGGTGTTGGAAGCCGGCGGAGAAACTGCTGGAAAAGCGGCGTGTGAACGAGCCCGAGATCGTGGAGGCCGCGATACACATTTCGCGTCAACTCAAGCTCTGTTTTACCCGGAATGCAAACCTCGCGGCACACAAGCCAATCAACCTTCGCGTGCAGAACGGCGGGGCCAGCTCCGACGCCATCCGCGACATGAAACGTGAACGGAAAGAGGACTTCGTTCTCGTAGCCGAAGTCCATCAGCGGGCCGAGTGGCAAACGTATCGGCGCGGGAAACTGCATGGACGTGGCTGAAATTCCCTTCGGCAGCGTCCATTGGATCTTTGGCGGCTCGCCGGAATCTCCCGCATTCGACCAATAAATATGCCAGCCCGATTCGAGCTTGAAATGAAGCCCGGCTTCGTTCAGCGCGTCGCTGCTGTAGAGATCCTCGCCAGGCACGAGCAATTCCACGCGCAGGTGCGGCGCATCGAATGCGGCTTTTGTGTCCCTCGGTGAACTCGCGGGCGCGGAAATTTGGCCATGCGCCGCCAACGCGCAGGCGAGCACACTAGCAGATACGAAAATCAGCGGTAAACGGCGCATAACTATTGAGATGTCGGCTCCAACCGATTGGACTCAGTGTAACGGACGGAGGTCGCGCAAGCCTTCAGCCGATAATTCGGGACTGCGAGACTACGGGACTGCGGATCGCGCACTTCTCTTAAAAATCTCTGATAATCGCCAATCTGCCGATCTAAATTGCATGACGATCGCGCGAAATCTCTCCCTGGCGCTCGCCGTAGCGGCGATGGCGCTGCCTGTTTCCTTGGGCTGGGCCGAAGTCAGCTTCCCGGTGTCGCACCCTGAGCCGATTACGATCCAGATTCTTGAAGGCAAGGGCGGCGCGCCGTTGGCACATGTGCACGTGCTCTTCGTCGCCGGATACGACGATCGCGATCTACGCCTCGGATTATGGAGTGAGGAAGCGATCACGGATGCAAAGGGCCAGGTAAGTCTGCCGCACGCGCTCAAAGATTTTTCTTTCGTTGAGGTCGTGGTGGCCAAGCACAAACTGTGCGCCGCGCACGGCCGTCCGTTGGCTATGAATCTGGATCGCGTTCGTTACGAGGGGATGAGCACACCCAACCACTGCGGAACGATGGTGGTCGAGGACACACCGGGCGTCCTGACTGTTTTTACCAAGGCGCGCGCACCGGACTTGCCACCGCCGCCCAGACCCGCGTCATGCCGTGCCCGCCGCCATTCTCATCCGCCGGCCGCCCCGCCGGCTCCGCCCGCAGCCGTCGCCCCGCCTGTCGCCACTGCTCCGCCTGCAGCGCTCGCCGTCCCCAGTCCCGCAAATACTCCGCTGCCCGATCCGCCTGCACCGGTAGCCGGCCTAGTCGCTATGGAAAGCACATTGGCGGGCGGCCAATTCTGGAATTTAAGCCCAGTGTGCCCCGCAGGTATTTGCCAGCTCGGGAAGCAATGTGACGGGCCGGGCCGCACGCTGAACTATGCCCCCACGTTCTTGCACCTCTGCGCCGTGCATTCCGACTCAATCTCGACTTCTCCTTCGACACCTGTCTGGTAACGGCGCGAACGCGGCGCTGCGAAACCCGGCGGCAGCGTGCGCCCACGCGGCGGTCTGCGACACGGATGCGCGGGCAAGCGCGGAAGTGATATGCTTGCGGCGCGATCCGCAAATCCATTCAATCCACAGAAAAGGGAAGAGCGTCGGCAATGAGACAGGCACAAAAATCCACGGCAATTCTCGGTCTGGTGATTCTCAGCTCCGCGTTGATGGCGAACTGCGCGCATGCCCAGCGAGGGCAGGCGAAGGGCGACACTTGGGTATCGAGCTGGGGCGCGTCGCAGCAGATTCCGGAGCCGCAAAACGCGCTGCCTTCGGACGACCTGCGCGATTCGACTGTGCGCCAGATCGTGCACCTGTCGCTGGGCGGATCGGCCTTGCGCGTGCATCTGTCGAATGCTTTCGGGACGGCGGCGCTGCACTTTACCTCGGTGCACATCGCGCATCCCAAGTCACCGTCGGCCGCGGCCATCGATCCCACGACCGATCGTGCACTCACCTTCGCCGGCAAACCCGACGTGACGATTCCGCCGGGAGCGGAGTTCGTGTCTGATCCGATCACCATGCCGGTCGCGCCTCTTTCCGATCTGGCCGTGAGCTTTCATCTGGACGCGCCGCCCGCGCAGGAGACGGGGCATCCGGGCTCGCGGTCAACTTCGTATTACGCGCATGGCGACCAGGTGAGCGCCGCCGACCTGACGGATGCCAAGAAGGTCGACCACTGGTATCAGCTCACGGAGATCGATGTGCGCACCGCGGCCAAGGCGGCTGTCGTGGTGGCGCTCGGCGACTCCATTACCGATGGCCACGGCGCAACCACCAACGGCAACGACCGCTGGACGGATGTGCTGGCCGCGCGATTGCAGGCCGAAAAAAAGACGCGCAACTTCGGCGTCTCGAATCAGGGCATCGGCGGCAATCATCTGCTCACCGACGGCCTCGGACCGAATGCCCTGGCGCGCTTCGACCGCGACGTGCTGGCCACGGCGGGCGCGCGCTGGGTGATCGTCTTTGAGGGCGTCAACGATCTTGGCGGCCTCGCGCGCACCGGCGAAGTTCCCGCCGAGCAACATGCGGCGCTGGTCGCGCGTTTGATCGCTGCGTATCAGCAGATGATCGAGCGCGCGCATGAAAGTGGGCTGCGCGTCTACGGCGCCACCATCACGCCCTATGTAGGATCGGGCTACTATCATCCGGGGCCGATGAGCGAAGCCGACAGGCAAGCCGTGAACCAGTGGATTCGCGCGGCGGGTCACTTCGATGCAGTGATCGATTTCGACGCGGTAGTGCGCGACCCCGAGCATCCCGATCGCCTGCTGCCCGCCTACGATTGCGGCGACCATCTGCACCCCGGGCTGGCAGGCTACAAAGCGATGGGCGAAGCGATTCCGCTCAACCTGTTCGCGAAATAATCAGGTATCGGGTGGGCTGGACACCACGCCTCCGCGGGCGCGGTATTCTCAGCCTACCAATACCCTTTCAATGCATCGCGCACCAAAGCCGCGCCGTAGCCGATCGAAAATCCAGAAACTGTTCCAGCAACCGCAGCGCCAGCCGGGCCAAGCACGACTGCCGTACCTGCGATCGATCCGAAATCCATCCCGACCAAGGCGCCCCCTTTGACGCCTCTCCAAGCAGCTACCCAGAACGGCTTTTTTGGGTCATCTGCCCCGTCGGCGTTGCAGGCCAATTTCCTAAGGAAGACAATTTTCTCCTCCAATCGATCGAGGTCTGCCTTATCAGCAGATCCTGCCACCGCATGAACCTCTCGCGCGAGGTCGCGTGATGCGACTGTATTGACCCCGGCATCCTCCAGGATCTTGCTCTCTAAAATCATAAAGCTCGTCAAGAATGCCGAAAAATTCTGCGTTTTAGCGCCAACGAGCGGGGTGTTTTTCGCGAGAGCGATGGCATTGGCCAGGTCAACCGAAAACTGCGGATCAGCAAGCACCGCGGAGAGAGTGTTGCATGCGATCTCGCAAATTCGGCTGGCATTCTTTTTCGTGATAGGCTGCCCAATCCCAGGCTGCAGGTCGGCCAGGCGGTTGAGAGCATCGGCCCAAAACTTTGTGTCGAGAAGCAATCCCATGGAGACCCCCCATTTTGCTTACGATACTCGAACACCTGGGATGGGCCAAAGTAGTAATTCGCACATGCCAAAATCGGCACGGCAGGGATTTCCTGTGGTCCTGCTTCTTCGCGCCCGCGAGGAAGCAGGACCGAGACTCTGCAATGGCTACGCCTTGCCGGAACCGGCCGGTTTCTGAGGCGGATCGGCGGGTTTGGCTGCGCCCGATGCAACTGCGCCCGCTTCCGCCGGCGCGGATGCGGCTAGAGATGCACTGGCCCCCGCTGCACCGCCAGGTCCAACCTTCTGCATCAGCAGTGCTCCCAATCCTTCCAGAACTCCGCCAACCGATCCGCCGCCACCGGCAACCAGCGTGTTCGGCATAAACGGCACGTTGCTTCTGGAAAGTGCTTCAATGGCATTCACGAGAGCCGTGGCTCCCTGGCCCAATGCCGCAACCTGTTTTTGATAGGCCTCGGCGCGCGCCAATCCCACCGCGCGAACCTGCGCGCCCTGCGCCGTGCCGGTGCGCTCTATATAAGTTGACTCGCCGTCGGCTTCCGCCTTGCGCGCTTCGGCATTGTTCTTCTTAATGTCGACGCCGACTGCGGCTTGCGCCAGTTGCGCCTGCATATCCGCCGTGCCCCGCGCCTTCTCGGTCTCGATGCGCTGATCCTGCGCCTGGCGCTGCATCTTGAAGGTTTCAACCTGCTGGTGCGCCACCTCGCGCTCCGTGAGCACCGTGACCAGCGCAGCCGGGTAGATCACGTCCTGAATGTAGACGCCGCGCGTTTCGATCTCGTACTCGGAGAGCTTTCTTTGAATGTAAGTGAAGGCCTCTTCCTGCACGATCTGCCGCGTCTGGATAAACTTGATCGCTTCCATGCCGCCAATCTTGTCGCGGAAGAGATTGCCGACGGCCGCCTGCAAGACCTCGTTGACCAGATTTTCCATCGAGCCCACCATCGAAATCACGCGTGGCGCTTTGGTGTCGGGAACGTGAATTAACACTTGAAGGTCGATCGAGAAAACGAAGCCCTCATTACTCTTGGCGATAATCGGTTCGAGCCTCGCGTCGAGCCCGTGTGCCCCGGTCACGTCCTTGGCCCAGTCGAGCTTGAGGATCGCTGTCAGCACCACCTTGGCGTCGTAGATGCGCGGGTTGATGGGATATTTGCCGGTGCGCAACGCTTCCTGCCAGATGCCTTGATGGCCGGGCCGGACGAGCGAGCCGAATTTGAATCCCACGCCGGAAGTGTCCTGCGTCGGCAAACCCACATAGGCCTTGATCACGGCCACCTGGCCCTGCTCGACCACCAGCATCGGCACCTGCTCCACGCGCACCAGAAACGGATTCAGGTTGTAAGCGCCGTAGAGAAGCGGATCGTGCTGCAGGCCGATCTTGCCGCCCGCGTCGAGAAACTGCTGAAAGTCCTGGTAGTTGTTGTGCAGCGTGTTTTTGCTGCCAAGAATCGCGGCGATCATCTGAAAGTCTGTGGTGCCGGGATTCTTTTCGAGCTCCGCCACGTCGTCGAATGATCCCAGGCGGCTTGCGATTGCTCCGGCCGGCAGCGGCTGGCCTTCGAGCGTGGTCACGATGCCGATCATGTCCAGAACTTTGCCGCCATCGGCGGGCCGCGGCGCAATGCGCGTCACTTCCAGTTGCCGCTCGTCGAGGCCGAATGCTGTGAAGTTGAGCCGGCCGGTCTGGTCTGCCAGGTTGCGGTAGGTGTCGCTGATGGGAACGCCGAAGACCTGCGGCTTGGTGATGATCAGAAACGCTACGGGATGAATGGGCGCCAGCATGCCCGGCGAAAGCACCGGACGCTGCACGCCTTTTTGACCGCCATTAGCCACGAAGCTGGCGACATTCGTGAAGTTGCCGAACTCTGTCTTGTAGACGCCCGACTTCGCGCCGATCGGCGTAGGCGAGCCCACCTGTGCGATCACCACGCCGATTTGTCCCGCGGGAACCTGCACCCAGGGATGCTTGGCCACCGCGTAAATGAGCACGAACTTGAAGCGCAGGCCCGGCATCAGCAGCTCCGACTGGTAGCCGGCCTCGCCGCGGAAGGCAATAGGATTGTCGCCCGTGAGCTTGCCGCCAAAACGCTTGCGCACCAGGCCGATCTGCGTCGGACCGATGCTGTAGATCGACCTGGCGATGAGAACGATGAAAACCAGAAGACCCAGGATGATCAGCCATCCCGTAAAGGACGCGAACGACAACAGGCTATCGAACATACTTCCTCCCGGCGCCGGGATTGGACCCTCCCGCAGGCCAGTTTTGTTGGGACGCTCCAGAATACTCCCGCGAGAGGAAACGTGCGCGAAGGGCCCGGGAAGTGCGCGATCCGTGCAAGAAATTGCAGCCAAATACGTCCCATTGTGGACTTTGTTACCCCACAATTCCCGAATCGGAAAAACTGTTGAAAATAGGCATGGATAGCGGCGATTCGCGAGCGACCGGAAAGTAACTTGTCGATAAAATTGAAGAATACCAATGGCAGAAGTAAGGCACTTTCCCCAGGCAGGGCAGCACCACGCTACGCGAGAGAACGTAGCGCGCAAGGTTGCGCCCTCCGAGGACCCCACCCTAAGCGCGGAACAGTATTGCGTTTACAACCAAACCCGAGGGCGTTTTGTGGCCACGGGCGTGGAAGCCGTCGAAGCATCTTCGAACGGCCAGGATGCGCGCCTGCGAAGCCTCGCGCCGGGCACTGGGACCGGGCTCTGGATTGTCCCTTGCCCCGAGATTTCTCCCACCAGCATCCGCCTGCCCCTGGATCTCATTTACCTCAACAACGAAGGCTTGATCCTGGCGATTGTTGAGTCCTTTCCTCTGGGCGGCCCGGCCCTCTCTGGCGCAATCGCCGGCAGCATGCTCGCGCTTCCGGAAAACACCGTCGCCGAAGGAGAAATCCACATCGGCGACCGGCTGATCATCTCCTCGCCTGGGGAAATGAAGCGACATCTGCAGAGCATCAAGGAGGTCAAGGCCGAAGCGCCGGAGTCGCACGCATCTTTTCTAGAACAATTCGCCCTGCACCCCACCGAAGCGCAAATCCGAGAAGCGGCACAGGAAGAAGCCGCGTGGCTCGTAGCCGAACCTCAGCCAGCTCCAGCCCTCGAAGCCTCTCCAGCCGTATTTACGCCCAAGCCCGCCGCACCACTTGCACCAGCGCCGCCTTTGTTCGCTTCTCAGCCTCCCGCTCCGCTCCAGACCGCGCCGGCGGCAGAGTTTCCCGCGCCCGCCGCGCCGCGTGAGATGCAGCCCGCAAATTTGCAGACTGCCAGCGCGGAAGAGCCGGCCGCCCCAATGCCCGCTCCGGCCCCGCGCGTTGACGACGAACAATGGAAGAAGAGGGTGGGAACGGGAAGTTGGTTGACGCGCCTGCTGCAGCCAGACCCGGTTGACCCTCGCAACAACTCGCGCGAGTCCCTGTCGGGCCTGATCGCCTATTACTTCACGGGAGGAGTGTCGGTAGGGCATCCCGTGCGCGACATCAGTCCGACGGGGATGTACATCGTCACCGGCGAGCGCTGGTACCCCGGCACCGTGATCCGGGTGACGCTCACCGACCGGCATAATCCGATTGCCGAACGTTCCATTACCGTGAACGCAAAATCTGTTCGCTGGGGAAGCGACGGCGTCGGCCTCGAATTCATCCTGGAAGAGGGGAAGCGAGGCAAGAGCCGGCACGCATCGCGCATGGAGCTTGCCAACGGTATGGACCCCGAGGAAGTCGACGAGTTCCTGCGCAGCTACAAGGCGTAGCCGCTGTCGGCCCACACTTTCAGGGGACGATCACACCATGAGATCGGGTCTTCCCGTTCCTGGACAAACAATTTTGCGGTATCTTTACTTCCCATGGACCCGTGCTGCGAGCACTCACATTCATCGAAGCGCCGCGGCGGTGGCCGAGTCTAAATTCGCGCCATTCACGTCGCCCTTGGCACGCTTGGCGTTCGCGCGCCCCTTGTAAGGGTCCGCGTAATTCGGATTGAGCCGGATGGCTGTATTGAAATCCTCGATTGCCCCGTCGATATCGCCTTTGGCCAATTTTGTGGTGCCCCGATAGTAGAACGCGAAAGCAAAATCGACTCCAAATTGAGCGTCTGTCCCCGGCCTGAGCTGGCAGGCCGTGTTGAAGTCCTGGATGGCCCCATCCGGATCGCCCGCCGCCACTTTCACACTGCCCCGGCCGATGTAGGCCATGCCAGCCATGTTGTTGTCCGGTCCGAGTTGAAGGGCCTTGTTGAAGTCCTCGGTTGCCCGTTGCAGATTGTGGGTATCGAACCACAATCCGCCGCGAGCGATGTATGTCTTCGGCAGGTCTGGCTTGAGTTCGATAGCCTTCGCGATATCCTCAAAGGCCTTGTCGTTTTCTCCCAGCGAATGCTCCGCCATGGCGCGCAGCAGGTAGGCGTCGATGTAGTCCGGACTGAGTTCGATCGCCTTCGTCGCATCCGCAATCGCGCCCTTCATATCGTTGCGCGCGAGCGACGCGTTGGCGCGGGCAAAATATTCAGCCGCTTTCTCGCAGAAAGCCGGGGTGGCCATCCAAAGAAACGCGACCGCGAGGATCAGCCATCGAGTTACACGCCGCATCGAACATTCTCCTGGTTCCAGATGGTAACGGCTACAGCGGTACGGAAAGGCGCCGATCGGGGCACGAAGCCTTGCCTACAGCGCGGATCGCAGTGCCAGATCCAATAAGACAATCTGAATTCCGCCGGGTTCCTGCAAAAAATACCGCGTTTTCCCGGGCACGATCAGCCACATACCCGCCCCGAATTTCGCGCCCTGCACGGTGAACCGGAGATCCTCGCACTTCTCGTCGCCTTTGCCGTTGGAGGCTGGTTCGAACTTCAAAGTCCCGGCGTTGAAGCTCAGCACCCCGTTGCACTCCGTAAAGCTGTGGATTTTGTAGAGCCGGGCCTGCAAGACCATCGGCGGCCAAATCGTGTCCGGCGTTGGCGGGTAATGTTTCTTCTGCTTTTCAAGTCTCGACAGCACCGCCCCGACGCCACTGTCCACTGCGCCTTCAACGGTGTTGCCAAGCAGGTTGTTCGCAAAGCGTCCTCCGAATCCCGTCTCCGCGGAATCGCGCCACACCTCTTTGGCGGATTCGGTATCGAAAAGGGAAGCGGTCATTGCAGAGCCCATCACGCGGTTCGGCGCGGCCTTCGACACCAAAAAGCCGTCGATTTTCACCGTGAGAATCCAGCGCGGCTTTATCCCTTGCCCGGGGCTTCCGGCGGTGCTCTGCGCGCATCTAAAATCCAGGACACGGTATCCTTTCTCCTGAACCTCCTGCATCAAAGCCAGCCGCAGGTTATCCAGGTCAACACCCTGCCCCATGTTCACCATGCTCATCATGGGCATCACGCAGATTGCGTTAACTTGATCCAACTGAAAGCCCGGAGCCACGAAGGGCGGATTTCGATCCTTAGCGTGCAAAGACGATGAGCCGGCCAGTAAAATCACGAATCCGGCCAGGCCGGCAAGAAGGTAGTTCAAGCGTAGACGCACGTTATGGTCACCTCAGGAAGTTGGTGTTCGCCAGATACAGAAATTGCAACAGGGGAGTCCGTGGATTGGATGATCGCAGCCATCATATCACGGCCGGTGTGCGGCACGCGGCACGCGGCTGGCGCAGTGGGTCAGTTTGAAACCTTCGCGAAAGGGCACGACTTCAGTCGTGCCGCAGAGCCCAAAAATAGTGGCGGGCTTCAGCCCGTGAGGGAAGGCTTTGTTCAAACTGACCCACTACCGCGGCCCGGACGGAATTCATGGGGTCGAGGAGGCGCAACCTCTCAAGCTAAATCCGGATTTCGTTTCCCTGGCCATGGGTTCTGCCATTACGTTAATCAAGAGGGTGAGAAACCAATGCGAACTCCAGCGGCGGCAGGGTGGGTGCTCTACGACGGCGATTGCGCTTTCTGCATTCGTTGGGCGCGCTTCTGGTCGCCCGTGTTGCGCCGCCGGGGATTTGCAGTCGATACTCTCCAGGCCGATTGGACCGCGGAAGCGCTCGGCATGACGCGTGACGAAATCCAGCGCGACATTCGATTGTTGACGACTGCTGGAGACACCTACGCCGGCGCAGATGTCTATTTATATGTCGCGCGCAGAATCTGGTGGGCCTGGCCCTTCGCCTTCCTCTTCAGTCTTCCCGGTTTCAACAAGCTGATCTGGTCGGGATACCGATGGTTTGCCGCGAACAGGCATTGCATCTCGGGACAATGCGCACCCAAAAGATGAGCGAAAGTTCAAATGCGCGATCACGGATGAAATGTGGACCACTCGACTGGGACCGCGGCCGGATTTTCCGGCACGCAAATCCACCACAAAGAAATCGGCGGGGAACTCTTGTCGAGTTCCCCGCCACGGAAATTCCGCTGCCGGCCGTTTTAGTAGCTCATCACCAGGTTATACGCGTTTACGCTGCCGATGCCGGAACCGAAGTCCCAGCCGGTTCCTGTCAGATACGCGGGCTGGTATGAATTGCTATCGGTCGAAAGCACACCGACGTTGCCTGAAGGCAAGTAGCAGTTGAAAAGCGTAAGAACAGGACTTCTGGTGGTCCCGGTGTTATCAGCTTGGCAATTTGCGAGGTTATCGCCCAATGTAACGTCGTAGAAAATGCACGAACTGCTTACGCCATTGCCCTTGGCTGAATTGCAGGCCGTGCTTCCGCTTGGACCATATTCAGTGTTGGCGAGGGCATAGTAACGGGGATTGGGATTTCCCTGCAGACTGCCCTTATGCTGCACCACCAGGGCCTGGATGGCAGCCATGATCGGCGAGGAGATCGAAGTTCCGCCGTAGCCCGCCCATGCCGATGGTGGAACCGCGGTGCAGGAAGGAATTCCGCCGCCTGTTACGCCGGTGGGCGTCGTGTCGGTATAGCAGAGGACGTAATAGTGTCCCCACAGGCCGTTTGCGGCCGCCAGGGCAACATCGGGCGTGTCGCGAACCCCGTCGTTCTGCAAGCCGGCCATAGTGCCGAGGTAAGCGCTCTGGTAGGTGGGTTTGGCCCAACCCGCGCAAGTGCCGCTGTCTACTCCTCGCACCGTCGCCGTCCCAGTAGCGCAGGCGCTCGGGCCTCCGCTGCCGCCCACGGCCAGGAGGAAATTTTCTCCGGTAGCGGTATTGCAGAAACCGCTCGAACCATAGGCTACAGGCGAACCGGTTAAGAAGGTCGAAAGCAACCCGCCGGCGCAGGAATCGTTCCACGGCTGCTCCATGATGTACGACTTGGCGGAGCCGTAAAAGACGTTGTTGTTGGCATTCCAATAGACGCTGTTCTCGCCCAGGTAGGTATCGGCAAAGTCCAGCCCGCCCACGGAAACGTCGTACGGCGACGACATCCAGCCGCTGATGGTGATGCCGTGTGTCGCACAACCGAAGAGCCCGTTATCCGCCGGTGGGTACCCGGTGCAGTCCGCACCGCCGCCGTCCGTGCTGGCCGCATCTTCGTCGCCCGAGGAGACAAAGATGCCGATGCCCGCTGCCACCGCCTGTTGGAAGGTGGTGTTGAATGCGGCATTGAAGGCAGCGCCCGACGACTCCTCCGACTCGCCGTAGCTCATGCTGATCACATCCACGTTGTCGGCATTGGGGTGATTCAGGATGTTCTGGATCGCGGTCAGGCCGCCAAATCCGCCGCGCGGGTTGGCGCAGGCTGCACTCACGATGGCCGCGCTGGGCGCGGCTGCGGTAGCCCATTCCGCGTCGATAGAGGCTTCCGAATCGTCGCCGTTGATGCCAGAGCCAGCGGGATATCCGCCGCCCGTCGAGGGTTTGGTGCAGGTGTTCGTGGTCAGCGGTCCGGGGTTCTCTTGCGAAAAGCTGCCCGCCGTGTATCTGCCCAGACCCAGAATGTTGCGGAAGACAGCCCAGTCACTGGTGGTCGAGCTGCACGGGCCGAGAGAATTGGTGGCATTGCAGTTCCATTGATTCGTGTCTTCCACCACCACAATCTTCATGCCCTGGCCGGAGATACCGGCACTCAACAGAGGCGCAATGTTGTAAATCTTATCGAGATCCCAGGGCGTAATGGGGAGAGTGTTGTTGCCCGGCGTGTACTCCGTCCGGAATGCTCCCGATCTGGCGTCAACGTGCGCCTGTGTGATTCGCTGATGAAAGGCGTGGGGCTTGAAGTTGTGCATGTAAAGCACGCCCTTTACCACCCCGGCCAGCGCCTGCGGAACCTGCGGATCGCTGGCGTTGGCAAAGTAGGTTTCGCCATTCACCTGGTAGTTGTGGAACTCGGTGTGGAAGGCCACTGCAACCTGCCCGGCGGTGCCGGAAAAGTCGATGAACATGTCGTTGGAGTAAACCATGTTCACCGTCAATCCCTGCGATTCCAGCCAGGCGGTCACGGCGTCAATGTCGCTCTGCGCCGGTCCGTAGGTCGCGCCAAACTGCGCCGCGCTGATCCACTTGTGAAAGCTGGCCGACTTGGGGTTATGCAGATTGTCGATAAACTGCTCGAGCTGAGCCTCAAGCGCCGGAGGCCGCTGCAACAGCAGCAGCATGTGATCCAACTGCGTCTCGTCGTCGGCCAGGCCCATATCGTTATTCGAATTCGCCTCCGGCCGCGTGTTGCCACCGAGCGTCACCAGAACATTGTCATCGATCTTTTGCGTTACCAGCAGTGGCTTGGTTTGAGCTTGCGAGGCAATACCGGCGCTGAGGGCAAATGCGGCCGCAGCGAGGAACCGGGCAACAGCTTTCGTGCTACAAATCATGGTCTCTCCTTCTTTCGAGCAGAGTCCCTCTTCCGAGCCTGGGTTGACCCTCGCTCGCGAAAAAATGTTGAGTTCTCAACGGCGAAGTTTACGGCGCATCGTTCCCAAAAGCCCCAGCACCCCTGTCCCCAGCAGCAGCAGCGAGCCGGGCTCCGGGGTTTCCGTGAAGGTAAGATCGTCCGCGATCAAGGAATCCGGATTGCCGTCCACGTCGCTGAGGGTGATGAAGTAAATGCCCCCCTCGGGGTCGAGGGTGAACTCAGAATCCGCTCCGCTCACCGGAGCGCCGTTACGTG
>CAVXOO010000209.1:0-5743 GCA_963762945.1 uncultured Acidobacteriaceae bacterium
CCTCGGCCACGCCAGCGTCCGCGTTACGGACAAGCACTACTCACCCTGGGTGCGCGCTCGCCAAGACCAGCTCGAAAAGAGCGTCCAATCGGCGTGGCATTTCCGGCAGGGTCCCACTGGCACTGAAAGCTGATCCCATGGGTTCTTCTAGAGCATTATCGGACCGTTTGACTCATAAACGAGTCATAATACTATTTCCGGCATCATTAATGGCGCATAAAATGGTTGACATTTAAGCGCGAAGAAGTGAAAATGATCCATACACGGATCATATAGCAGACATATGACTCGTTAATGCTCCTAGAGGCTGAAATGACCAAGCCACTGAACCGCGCATATTCCCGCTACAGCCTCGAAGCCATCGCATTGCTGGGGCAGATGATCCGCGCGGGACGGATCGAGCGCAAAATCACCGCACAGGAAATGGCAAGCCGTATGGGAATCTCCCGTGCGCTGCTTCAGCGTATAGAAAAAGGCGATCCAGGCTGCGGCATCGGAGCGGTGTTTGAAGCCGCAGCGATCGCGGGCGTGCCTCTTTTTGAGACGGACCGAGGGCAAGGGACTGTTGATCTAGACCGAGAACGAATCAGCGCACATCGGGCCGCTCTCGGAGAAATGCTAACGCTTCTGCCGAAAACGGCTCGCAAACCCAGAAGGACAGTAAAAGATGACTTCTAGAAACGGTCACAGCGAAGCCTACGTCTGGATCTGGCTGCCGAATGAAACAGCCCCAGTTGTGGCGGGCTTATTGACCAGGGTTGGAAGGCAACTTCTTTTCAACTACGGCAAAAGCTATCTGAAGCGAAACAACGCCATCGCTATATATGAGCCGGAACTACCACTTCAGCCCGGCGATATCCCATTGCATGAAGGCTTATCCATGCCAAGCTGCATTCGGGACGCATCCCCGGATGCGTGGGGACGGCGCGTAATCATCAATCGTAAACTCGGCCTGAAGGGACCGGATGCATCGAAAGAGGAACTGGATGAACTGACCTACTTGTTGGAATCGGGATCAGACCGGATTGGCGCTCTGGACTTTCAGTTGACCGCAACCAAATACATTCCTCGGATGTCTGACCAGGCAACGTTAGATGAACTGCTGCGATCTGCCGAGCGAGTGGAAAGAGGAATATTGCTGCAGCCGGATCTGGATAAGGCACTGCAGCATGGTTCATCGCTGGGCGGCGCCAGACCCAAAGCCTTGATCACAGCGGACGACAGGAAGTTCATTGCGAAGTTCTCGACAAGCACAGACCTCTATAACTTCGTGAAAGCCGAATTCATCGCAATGCGGCTTGCAGGGCTGGTTGGACTGAATGTGGCATCGGTAAAGCTGACCAAAGCACTGGGCAAAGATGTGTTGCTGATTGAACGCTTTGATCGCGAGAAAGAGTCGCAGGGATGGCTCAGAAAGCCCATCGTGTCGGCGCTCACGTTGTTTGGGCTGGATGAAATGATGGCGAAGTATGCCAGCTATCAAGATCTGGCGGAAATCATCCGTCACCGCTTTACGAATCCGACCGGCGCTTTGCGCGAGCTATTTGGTCGCATCGTGTTCAACATTCTGTGCGGAAATACCGATGACCACGCGCGTAACCATGCGGCCTTCTGGGATGGGAAAAGCCTTACTCTGACGCCTGCCTATGATGTCTGTCCTCAGCCACGGACCGGTAATGAGGCAAGCCAGGCCATGTTGATTCTTGGCGACAATCGGATGAGCCAGTTGTCCGTCTGTTTGGCAGCAGCGCCGAACTTCCTGCTCGATGCAGACAGGTCCAAGAGCATCATCAAGCATCAGATTGAAATTATCCGCGAAAACTGGAAAGGGGTTTGCGATGAAGCGCAGCTAACTGAAGCTGACCGTCAACTATTCTGGCACAGGCAGTTTCTAAATCCTTTTGCATTTTTCGGCGCTCCTGAGGAGATTAGTGGCGACTGAGATCTGAGGTGGCGTAAATCCATCCCTCCGGCATCGTTGTAGCTTTAATCTTCCCTACGCCTAATCGACGGCTTAGCTAGCTCGCTGCGCCCGCTTTCGATGAACACGAAGCAACACGCTCTCCGGAATGCGAAGCGTTATGTAACCGCGCTTGCGGCGGGTTTCAGGGGTGCCCCACTGAAGTACTCCGTTTTCCTCTTCAAACATGCGACGCACAGTCTTTTCACTCAACGCCCACATCTCCGCGATCTCTGCCACCGAATAGTGTCGTTCTAACCCGAGTGCCGACCCAGTGATGCTCTGAACTGGCTTTCTTCCGAGTAGCGCTGAACTCATCATTACCTCCGGTGCGAAAAGATCATGTGAAGCTAATTCGCTGGGCTCATAATCCCAATCCCATGCCCATATCTAAGTCGCGCGGGTGCTCGTGCATCTGTCCTTGATTTGGCGCCTGCAACGGCGGAACGATTGCCTGCTGCGGCTGATAGGCGCTCTGGTGCGAAACATCGTGCCCGAGCGCGTTCGCGAGTGCGCTTCGATCATTGGTAAAAATTTGTGCGTCCCACTGACGGCGCGACACAGAGACGTAGGCCATGCGATTGTTGAGTAGGTCTTTGGCGCCCAGTTCAGTGTCCACATTGATGAGGACTCGGTCTGCCGTTTGTCCCTGGCTGGAGTAGCTCGTCACGGCGTAACCGTGGTCCAGATGTGGGTGGCGCTGCGGATCGAAGCTCATACTTCGGTCATTGTCGAGCCTCAGGCGGATCGTGCCGTCCTGAGCGATGCTTTCTACCGTTCCCAATTCGCGGTTTGCAACCTTCAGGTCTTGGCTGGGCGCGGTGAATTGGACACGGTCGCCGGCGGAGGACACCTTCTCCTGCTCGCGATATACAGAAACGCCCATCAGCCGACGTGGATCGTATGTTGTCTGTTGCCCATTGCCCCGAAGAACCGTGAGTTGGTTTTCCTCGGCATTCACGGAGACAACGCGAGAGTATTCCCCCTTATCGATGCCGGCTTCGCGCGAGCCTCGCGAGTAACGAAGGATGTCATCGACTTGATATTGCTGAGCCCAACCGCGGTCCGCGCCTGTCATCTCCTGGCGAGGTACGAGTGTCTGGAAGGTATGGGCTTGGGGGCTCACAACGCCTCGTGTCTGCAACTCATCGCGAATCCGCTGATTGATCTCCGTGCGTGAGCGGTTATCTGGCGAAACCACAAGTGTGCCTTCGGGAGATTTGGCATACTCGCGCGCGATCGCGGAGATGCGCTCCTCATGCCCCTTCACCTCATGGACTCGGCCTTGCTTCCCAAGGCTCTCGACCGCCGCGCCAATTTCGCCGCGCGCCAACTGCTCGACTGCCCGCTTCAACTCCGGGTCGCGCTGCCGGACGATCTCGTCCAGTTTCGCTGTCCGCATACCCACTTCCTGCAGTTGCGCAAAAGGGCGACCCGCTTCGACAGCCTCATGTTGTCGCGTATCGCCGACCAGGAGAACGCGATCGTTGGGTCGAAGCCGTTCTATGAATTGGTGCATTTGCCGTGTGGAGGCGAGCGACGACTCGTCGAGCACATATGGCCTCTTCTCGCCGGCATCGGGCCGCTCTCCGCTGGCAAGATTATGCTGGAGGGTTGAGGTCTGAATGCCCGCCTCGGCAAGCTTGTGAGCGGCTCGCGAAGTTGGGGCGAACCCTTCGACAGCAAATCCCTGCGCTTGCGCACCCTCACGGATGACAGCCAGCGTCGTAGTTTTCCCGGCGCCAGCCACGCCGTCTAATCCGACCATCTTCTCGCGACTTACGAATATGTCATCCACGGTTTTGAGTTGTGACCGGCTCAGTTCAGGATGCCGATCCTCGGTCGCAATGCGCAGTTGCGGCGATACCAGCATCGGGTCGCGAAACTCTCGCCGATTGCCTTGCTGCATCCGGGCGATGATTTCCTTTTCCATCCGGACCATCTCCGACGTGGTGTACTGCGGGGCTGCTCTGCCATCCGTTCGAGCAACTTCGCGGAACTCGCCTCGCCTTAGCCTCTGCTCAAACTCCCGTCGCACCTGGCTGTATGTGGCTAGTCCCATGCTTCGATCGATCGCCGCCTGCAGAATGGCTCGTTCGTCCTGAACTGCTGAACGCTCGAAGACGTGGTTCCGGGAATAGGTAACGGACTGCTGGACCGTTTTCTCCGGCGGCTGAGTTTCTTTACCCGGCTGTTGCGCGTGATGCCGCGAATTCAATCGCGCCTCGGCAACAACACGATCCGCCTGGTGACCGAACTGGGCGGCCAATTCGCGGTGCCGTTTCAGAACCTCTTCGGGCGAGTGAAGTTCCTTACTGTCCCGCGTGCGATGAGCTGCGACCTGCGCAGCTCCTGCACCATCTCTGCCAATTTCCTGCAAGTGCCCGATGATCTGTTCCCGGCGCGGGCTCGATGCGTCAAGATACTCCAGACTGTAGCCCTTAATCTCCGGCTGGCCATGTTTGCCGCGTTCAATCTCATAACCCAACCCGTGCAAACGCAAGGCGAGTTCGGAACGGTAGACGGTTGTCACGTACTGTTGGGACTGGAAAAGGCTGCGCTCTTGAAGCGCGCGCGTCTGGCCGTTTTCACGCTCCGTCATGTTGAAAATCACAGCGTGAGTGTGTAGCTGTGGCGCGGCATAACCATCTACCGGACGGGCAGTATCATGCTCGAACGTTGCGGCAATGAATTTACCGGTCGTCTCCGGCGCATGCACGTTGCCGATGCGGGCCTGGGTGTATCGCTCCAATTCTCCGAGAGCCACGCGAACACTTTCGCGGTGCGCATCACGGACGCGATCATCGCCTCCCACAAGGGCGGTCAGAGAGACCGACTTTGGCGCAGAGAACGTGGCATCCCATCCCGCGCGATGTTCGACGCTTGTAATTTCCTTGCCGCGCTCGTTCTCATAGGTTCGGGCAGGCTGATGCTTGACAAGCTGCGCGCCGCTTTCTGGATGCTGGCCTTCGCTGAGCCGCGTAAAGTGCTCGGCTCCTACCGAACCTCTGAGACCCCATTCACGCGCCAGGCTACCTCGCCATTAGAGCCGGCTCAGCAAATTCGGACAGGGGTATAAGTGGAGGTTCTGTTCTTTGGCAGCCTAAGATGGCTGAGAAGAGGAGAACGGATGAGCAGACGTCCGCGCAGGAATCACACAGCGGTGTTCAAGGCCAAGGTGGCCCTGGCCGCGATCAAGGGTGAGAAGACGCTGGCCGAGTTGGCCGAGCAGTTCGACATTCATCCCAACCAGATTACGCAGTGGAAGAGCCAGTTGCAGGAGGGCGCCGCGGGCGTATTCGGCGAGGTGCGAGCAGACCAGGCGGCGCCGGTCGATCTCAAAGCGCTGCACGCCAAGATCGGCGAACTGGCGCTGGAGAACGATTTTTTAGAAGGGGCGCTCACCAAGGCGGGATTGCTGAGCGTAAGGCGATGATCGACCCGGGGCACGATCTTCCTATCAGGAAGCAAGCTGAAGTGCTCGATATCAGCCGCAGCACGGTCTATTACCAGCCGCGCCCGATCTCGGAGGCGGACCTGTGGCTGATGCGCCAGATCGACGAGCTGCATCTGAACTATCCGTTTGCCGGCAGCCGCATGCTGCGCGATCTGCTCGGCCATCAAGGGCTGGAGGTGGGTCGCCGGCACATCCGCGCGCTGATGCGAAAGATGGCGATCGAGGCCATCTATCGCCGGCCCAACACCTCCAAACCCGCGCCAGGACACAAGATTTACGCTTACCTGCTGCGCGGCCTGGCCATCACGCGGCCCAATCAGGTCTGG
>CAVXOO010000210.1:0-5834 GCA_963762945.1 uncultured Acidobacteriaceae bacterium
TACAGTCGAGCACGATGAGAATCTTGCGTGGAGTTCCGCTTCTTACGGTTTGGCTGGCGGCCACCGGTTTCGCCGCCGACCACATGCCGCCTCCGGTGCAGCCAGCCACTTCCTTCCCCGCGGTCGAGATTCATCAAGGCGAGCACGTGGCCATCGCCGTCGAGCCCTACAACACCAAAGAAAAGGAATCGATCTTTCGCGTCAACTACCTGGCCCACGACGTGATGCCGGTGCGCCTGATCGTCACCAACCTGGGCGACAAGCCCATCTCGCTGCGTGATGCGCGCATTCTCTTTGAGACCGCCGCGGGCGACCGCATCCAAGCCGCCGAGCCCGAGGATGTGGAGCGGTTGATGTCGCGCAAAGAACGTCAAGGCAGCAAGATTCCCCTGCCCGCGCCGCTGCCGCCCATCCGCACCAAGCCCAAAGGCAGCAACGCGGAGATCGAGCAGGACTTCAACACCTTCGAGTACGGGGCCCTGGCTGTCGAGCCGCACACCACGCGCGCCGGCTTCCTGTTTTACGATGTCACGGGGCTAACCCACCCGCTGGTCGGCGCCAGGCTCTACGTGCGCTCCATCCGCGACTCCGAGGGCAATGAGCTTTTCTACTTCGAGATCCCCTTCGACAAATATCTCCAGTCGAAATCGGGCCAGATGAACTGAAGGCGCCGCCGCGCAGGCGGGCGGCTATTCGTAATACGTAGCCGTGGTCGTGTCCGTCTCCCAGATGGTGCAGTCCTTCACGCGCACGCGGCCCGCGGTCACATCCCTAAGATGCCGGTTGGTCTCGTCGTAGAAGAATTTGGCCAGGTTTTCGGCCGATGGGTTCAGCACAGTAAACGGCTCCAGGTCGTTCAGCATCTGGTGGTCGATGCGCTCAACCGCCGGACGCAGCACCTGCTTGAGCAGCTTGAAATCGAGCAGCAACCCGGCTTGATCGAGTTCGGCGCCGGCCAGCGTCACGCGGACCTTGTAGTTATGGCCGTGCGGGTTCTCGCACTTGCCTTTGTAATTACGTAAATAGTGGCCGGAGGAGAAATCTGCCTCCACGGTAACTTCAAACATCGCTCTCAGCTCAATCCTGCGCGGAAATCTGCCCGCACTCTTTTATTTTAATAAGGAAATCGCCCTCACGGCTCGCGCCTGTCGCGCCGCCTTTGTCGTGCCGCCCGCCGCGCCTCCTCGCTGCGCCGGTCGACCTGTTCGAAAAGATTGCTCATCACGCCAATCAATGCCGATCCCAGCGCCGCCAGCAGCAAAATCAACGCCACGGTGCGCCACAACGTGCCATTGGCCGGCAATCCGGGCTGAAAGCTCGAGGGCATCAGCGCCATCCCTCCCGAGAGAAGCGCGAAAAACCCAAGCGTGACGGCGAGAATGTAAAAGTTGCGGGACATACAAAAGACGCAATGAGTTCGCTACACCTGAAGCAATTTTACTCGGATGGAAGAGTGATTTTATTGGGGAGTGCTGTGGCCGTTTTCAAACTCCTCGAAAAACTCCCTAGCCGCCCTGACCCTCCCGCCTTCCGCGTCCGCCAAGCCCTGACGAATTCCTTCCTCGGCATCTTCCTTTGCCGCAGCGTCCAGGATCTGGTCAGTCTCAATGACCGCTACTCCTGCGTTCGCGAATTGCGCATCCATCGCGGCCGCGGAGCCATCGAGATCGATGGCGCGGCAAGCGTCGCGCAGGGCCACAACCGGAAAACCCAGCCGCCGCGCGTCGAGCGCCGAGTAACCTACGCAAAAATCGTATGCAAGTCCGGCGAAAAACAAGCGCGTGAGCCCGCGCTCGCGTAGATAGCCGGCGAGCCCGGTAGGCGTGGTGCGATCGTTCTCAAAAAACGCCGAATACGAATCGATCTGCGGCCGGAATCCCTTGCGCAAAATCAACTCCGCTTGCGGCAGATCGAGGCCCGGATGGAAATCGGCGCCTTTTGTGGCTTGCACGCAATGCGGCGGCCACAAAGTCTGCGGCCCATAATCAAGCTCAATCGATTCGAGCGGTTTTCTACCCGGATGCGACGCCGCAAACGAAGTGTGATCGGCCGGATGCCAGTCCTGGGTGAGAATAATGTGCGCGAAGCGCGGCGCGATGCGGACGATCGGTCGAATCACTTCGTCTCCGCGCGGCACCTCCAGCGCCCCACCCGGACAAAAATCGTTTTGCACGTCGATGACAATCAGAACGTCGTTCGATTCAATTCGCATCGCGTTCCCCGCAATTGCAGTCCCGTAGTCCCGCAGCCCCGTAGTCCCGAAGCCCCGCTGTCCCGCCCTATCTTCCCAGCGCCTTCAGCACCTCGGCCGTCACCGCTTTGACCACCGCTTCCAGATCGCCGCTGGACAGTGCGGCGACATACCCCGCCTGGCCATCGCAAGGCGCCGGCTGGACCGCAATCGAGTTCGGTGCTTCGCGATGGGAGGACTGAAATTCCCTCGTGCCCGTCACGTCGAAGCGAATATCCGGCAGCCCCATCTTCTTCTTGATGGCCAGCAGTTCGGAGCCTTGCTCCTCGGAGATTCGCGCGATGGGCGCGCCCAGTTGGCAGGCGAGCATCAGCGTCCAGCAGTAGGAATCCAGCACCTCGGCGCACCACTCGGCATGCGTCACCGTGTCTGCCCAGCACACCACGCCGTGATTCGACAGGAGCACCGTGTTGTGGTGCTTCACATAGGGAAGAACAGTCTCGGCAAAGGCCTTGGTGCCCGGCGTTTCGTAGGGCGAAATCGCCACCTTGCCCACCATGACCTCGAACTCCGGAAGTACCAGATTGGGCGGCACGCGCCCTGTGATGGCGTAGGCCGTGGCGTGCGGCGGATGGCAGTGCACGACCGCCTTGGCTTCGGGCACGGCCTTATAAATCTCCAAATGCAGCAACAGCTCGCTGGTCCGCGGCTTCGACCCCGCAAGCTGCACGCCCTCCAGATCCGTCATCCCGATATCTTCCGGCGTCAAGTCGTATTTGCTCACCAGGGTCGGCGTGCAAAGCACTTCGTTGGGCCCGATGCGATAGGAGATATTGCCGCCGTTCCCGTCGGAAAACTGGCGCAGCCACAACTTGCGGCCTACCGCACAGATTTCTTCCTTGATGGCCTCGGCCTCTGGCGAAGTGAAAATCTGGCGATGAGCCGCCGATGCCGCCGACTGCGCGTTCTGCGCATCGCGCGACTCAATCGGTTGATCTCCGCTCAGATCGATGCTCGGCTCTCCGCTCTTCACTCACGCACCTCGGGAATAATCTCTAGCCTCTTCAGACGCTGACCACGCAATCACTCTCCGTCCCCATTTTCTAATCCTAATTCCTCGCGCCTGATTTCTGTCTCGACCAGCTCCGCCAGCATGCTGCTTCTGCAACCATCGCCGCGGGGTGTTCTCTAATCTCACGGCGCGCTTCTTTCAGAAGCAGGGATCGAGTGAGGCAGGGACCGGAAAAACATTAGTCAGAACTCCATGAGGGCTGAAGAATCGCGTGCCGTCCCACCCTTTCATTAAAAAAACGGACGAAAGGATGGGCATGGACACAGCTCGAGCAGAGTCCGCCGACGTGCTAACTCGCGAATGTGCGCTTGAGCGCACGCGAACTGGCTAACTCGCCAGATCGAACCGATCCAGGTTCATCACCTTGGTCCACGCGGCCGCGAATTCCTTGACGAACTTGCGCTCGCCGTCCTTGCTGGCGTAAACCTCGGCGAGGGCGCGAAGTTGCGAGTTCGAGCCAAAGACCAGATCGACCACCGTCGCGGTCCACTTGAGCTGGCCGGTCTTGCGATCGCGTCCTTCGAGCAGACCCTCCGTCGCCGATTTCTGCCACTTCGTGCCCATGTCGAGCAGGTTCACAAAAAAGTCATTAGCCAGTGTCTCGGGCCGCGTGGTGAAGACACCGTTCTGCGACCCGCCGAAGTTCGCGCCCATCACGCGCAGGCCGCCGATGAGCACCGTCATCTCTGGCGCGGTGAGGGTGAGCAGCTGCGCCTTATCGAGCAGCAGCTCGGTCTGGTATCCCTCCAAACCCTTGCGCACGTAGTTGCGGAAACCGTCGGTCTTCGGCTCCAGCACCGCGAACGATTCCACATCGGTTTGCTTTTGCGCGGCGTCCGTGCGGCCCGGCGCAAAGCCCACCTTCACGTCGTAGCCAGCCTTCTCTGCCGCCGCTTCCACGGCCGCCGTGCCGGCGAGCACAATCAGATCGGCAAGCGAGATTTTCTTGCCGCCTTTTTGCGCCGCATTGAACTCCTTCTGGATGGATTCGAGCTTCGCGAGCACCTTTTTGAGTTCCGCCGGCTGATTCACTTCCCAGTCCTTCTGCGGAGCCAGGCGGATACGCGCGCCATTCGCGCCGCCGCGCTTGTCGCTGCCGCGAAAGCTGGCCGCCGCCGCCCATGCAGTCGAGACGAGTTGGCCGATCGACAGGCCCGATGCGAGCACTTTCGCCTTCAGCGATTCAATTTCCTTCTCGCTGACGAGTTTGTGGTCGACCGCCGGCACTGGATCCTGCCAGATCAATCCTTCCTTCGGCACCAGCGGGCCCAGGTAGCGCGCCCGCGGACCCATGTCGCGATGCGTCAACTTGAACCATGCGCGCGCAAAGGCCTTGGCAAACTCCTTCGGGTTCTCCAGGAAGCGCCGCGAGATTTTTTCGTAGACCGGATCGAAGCGCAAGGAAAGATCCGTCGTCAGCATGGTAGGCGTGTGGCGCTTTTTAGGATCGTGCGCGTCCGGAATCAAGCCCGCACCGCCGTTGCCTTTGGGCTTCCACTGGTGGCAACCCGCCGGACTCTTGGTCAGCTCCCATTCAAAGCCAAAAAGATTCTCGAAAAAATTGTTGCTCCACTTGGTTGGAGTTTTCGTCCACGTCACTTCGAGGCCCGAGCCAATCGTGTCGCCGCCCTTGCCCGTGCCGAAGCTGCTCTTCCAGCCCAGTCCCTGCTCCTCGATGAGAGCGGCCTCAGGCTCGGCGCCCACGTGGCTCGCGGGCGCGGCGCCGTGCGTCTTGCCGAATGTGTGTCCGCCGGCAATCAGCGCCACCGTCTCTTCGTCGTTCATGGCCATGCGCGCAAAAGTCTCGCGAATGTCGCGCGCCGCGGCTAGCGGGTCGGGGTTGCCGTTGGGGCCTTCCGGATTCACGTAGATCAGGCCCATCTGCACGGCGGCCAGCGGATTTGGCCAGTTCGCGGTCGCCGCTGTAGCGTCGTCGCCGAGCCAGGTGGCTTCCGGACCCCAATCGATGTCCTCATCCGGCTCCCAAACGTCCACGCGCCCGCCACCGAAGCCGAAAGTCTTGAAGCCCATCGATTCGAGCGCCACGTTGCCGGCCAGGATCATCAGGTCGGCCCAGGAAATCTTGCGGCCGTACTTTTGCTTGATGGGCCAAAGCAGCCGCCGCGCCTTGTCCAGATTCACATTATCGGGCCAGCTATTCAGCGGGGCGAAACGCTGCGCCCCACGCCCCGCGCCGCCGCGGCCGTCGTGGATACGATACGTGCCGGCCGAGTGCCACGCCATGCGAATAAACAACCCACCATAGTGGCCAAAGTCCGCCGGCCACCACTCCTGGGAATCGGTCATGAGGGCACGAAGGTCCTTGACCACGGCATCGAGATTGAGAGTCTTGAACTCCTTGGCGTAGTCGAATCTCTCGCCCATGGGATTGGATAGGGAAGATTGCTGATGCAGAATCGCAAGGTTCAACTGGTTGGGCCACCAGTCGCCGATGCCCTTGGCTCCCGCCGTAGTGTGCTCCAACATACCACCCGTAAACGGGCACTTCGCTTCGTTTGACATATCGATCTCCTCTGGCCGCGTGCATCCGGCCGACGTCTCCAGTATAGG